>NZ_PJDK01000096.1:0-16851 GCF_002837615.1 Klebsiella sp. X1-16S-Nf21 | reverse complement strand
GCGCCTGGAAAAGCGTCAAATACCTCGGCCGGTACCTGAAGCGCCCACCGGTGTCGGCGGCGAAGCTCCGGCACTACAGCGGCGGCGCGGTGGTGCACCACTATTACGACCACCGTACGCACCAGTATTGCCTGCATATTTCCGTTTCCATCAAAACATCTCCGTTCGCCGTTAAAGAGCCTTACTACGGCAACGTGGCCACGGAAAAACTGCTTACACCCACTCAGGACACCAGGGACATCATTGCTGCGCCACAACGGCTCTGGAGCGTATCTGGAAGGATGGGCACCGGTATGCCAAAGCCGGAGTTATGCTGAATGATTTCACCGGGTCTGGCGTTTCGCAGCTGCAGCTGTTCGACGAACGCCCGCCACGGCCTCACAGTGCTGAGCTGATGATGGTTCTGGACGGGATCAACAACTCAGGGCTGGGTAAAGTATGGTTTGCCGGTAGAGGAATTGCCCCGGAATGGCAGATGAAACGAGAGATGCTTTCATCGGCATATACCACCCGCAGGAAGGAGCTGCCAGTTGACCGTTTCTGACCGGCGAAATGACAGACGGAACTTGCCGCCAGATCATACTTTACCGATCATGCAGATGACTTGTCTCAAGGGGGAACCATGACAAATATCATTCTGTGCGATGTAACTGCCAGCGTCAGCGAACTTAAAAACGATCCGGTGGCCAGCGCCGGTGCCGGCTGCGGCTACCCGGTCGCTATTATTGACAGCAACCGGCCTGTTTTTTTATTGTGTGCCCGCGGTTCTGTATGAAAAAATGCTCGATCTGCTGGACGAAAAAGACCTGGCGCAATTGATAACAGAACGTCAAAACCAGTATATTTTGTGATCGGACAACGCGACAAACGACATCACAGTGGAGACACTGCTGACGAGATGATCCCAGGGTCGTAAAAACGGCCGGAACTGGTTACCGGCCGAACGAAGGACCGGCCTACGCGCAGCGGCGGCAACTGGCTTTAAAAATGCTGGCGGAAATTTAAAATTAAGCCGCATACCCTGCGAAATTTTGCAGATTTCACTCAACATGCATGCTTCGTTCATTTCCCAACAGGGCTTTCACCATTGCCTGTAATAGCAGTCCTGCTGCGTGATTACTCCGCTCAACGGGTCACCGGTGCCATGCCAATACCTGTTCGTGAAAGGCATTGATGGAACTGCGGTCCCAAACTAATAATGTAACGACGATGCAGGTGGGACCGTGGTCCCAGGCTGAAAACCTAAACGACGATGCAGGTGGGACCGTGGTCCCAGGCTGAAACCTAAACGACGATGCAGGTGGGACCGTGGTCCCAGGCTGAAAACCTAAACGACGATGCAGGTGGGACCGTGGTCCCAGGCTGGAAGCCTAATCGACGATGCAGGTGGGACCGTGGTCCCAGGCTGGAAGCCTAATCGACGATGCAGGTGGGACCGTGGTCCCAGGCTGAAACCTAATCGATAATACAGGTGGGACCGTGGTCCCAGAGAGAGTATTCAGGCCAGTTATTTTTTCTGGCCTGTGAGAAAGGAAATGAAGTAAAGGGAGATAACCGTAGACTAAAGCGT
Organism: Klebsiella sp. X1-16S-Nf21; assembly: GCF_002837615.1. Lineage (NCBI taxonomy): Bacteria > Pseudomonadati > Pseudomonadota > Gammaproteobacteria > Enterobacterales > Enterobacteriaceae > Klebsiella > Klebsiella sp. X1-16S-Nf21. The sequence continues at coordinate 15,281 of NZ_PJDK01000096.1, read as the reverse complement.
GTCCGCATCAGACTCCTAGTTTCTCAAGCTCCTTAAGAATGGCTTCTATTTTTTCTATACACTCCGCAGGAATGCGGGACCTATCCAGGTTAAGCACCATTTTATCGCCCTTGTACAATGCTGTTGCCCCTGGAGCAAACTGATGACGTGAGCTCAGATTAACTCTTGATGCGGAAGATTGTTTCAGTACGGATGTTAAAAGACTAATGACCTCTTCAGCTTCGAAGATTAGTCCCGCTTTCTTCTGATCGTGGAGAGTCTCAGCCTGCTGCTTCAGTAATTCTTCTTTATCTGCAAAAGCCTTCTGAAGGGCTTCACCTGACCGGGCAGACAGTTCTCCAGGATGTGTAAACAGGGCAACAACGGATTTAGGCAGTTTGGCCGTATTGATACAGCGGGTAATGATCTTACGAGAGATGTTTTCCGCATCGGCAAGTGCAGAAATATTTCCAGCAAACTCATTCTGCAGCCGGCTTGTATAACGCAGACCACGTTCATAAGCACTCGTCGGCCGATAATCGTTACCCAGTCGGGACAATGCTGCCATCTGCTCATCGTCCAGTTCACCAACCAGAATGCGATAATCACTTTCCGTCAGGATTGCGGCTTTACGGCGACGGCTGCCGTCTGCAATTTCAATGACATCGGAAACCCGGCGGCCGAAAGCTGGAGTCTGCTGACCAGTCAGTAAAAATGAAGGAATGAGATCATCCAGAGCATCTTCGGTAAGTAGTTCCTGATCGCGCTCATTGCCTGACCATACGCGTGAAGCGCTCTCAACAGAGTCTCCCCGGAGCACTTCAAGGGTAAATTTTACTTCCCGTCCACATACCGGAAGAGAGATGGCATTACCGCGGGCCATAGCACCCACGCGCGCAATTAATGAATCCACCATCGGCGCAGCCGGCGCCGGTGATGAGGTATCTTCAGTCGATTGAGTATGTGTAGTATGTCTTGGAATGACAGGGGCACGCTTCATTATCTAATCTCCCAGCGTGGTTTAATCAGACGATCAAAAATCTCATTGCAAACAGGCTCCCAGATAGAGAGGGCATTACGCCAGGCACCTGTTGACGAACGTTGATCAATAGCCTGTTCAAAAACGGTTCTCATACGGATCTGACCTTTACCGACTTCATCCGTTTCGCGCACAACATTTTTAAGGACCATGCTTCCCCAGGCATCCCGAATTTGTTCTTCCATCCACGGGGACTGCGAGCCGTTATTATTACTGTATTTGGTAAGCAGAATACGGACATCTGGCTCGAAGCCTTTAAGATCCACGTTCTTAAGCAGGTCACGAAGCATATCGAAAAACTGCAGTGCGGAGGTGTAGTCGAACAGCTCTGCCGGAGTAGGGACAATCAATATATCAGCAGCGCATACAACATTTATCGTACCGATACCAAGGTTGGGTGCACTGTCGATAACAATCACGTCATAATCATGAGCGACCGTTTCAATGGCCAGACGGAGCATCAGGTGCGGGTCAGCAGGTAATTTGCCTTCGTCAAATTTCCCCATCAGCTCAGTTTCAATGCGGTGCAGTGCCAGACAGGACGGGATGATATCAAGGCCAGGCCAGCAGGTGGGCTTTATAGCGTAGCTGGCATCATCCTTTTCCCCAAGATAAAAGGGCAGGAGAGTGTCCTCAGCATGAATATGAAGATCGGGCACCCATCCGTGATACATAGAAGCCGTTCCCTGTGGGTCATTGCCTTCAACGAGAAGAACACGGAGTCCTTTCAGGGCTAGGTCCTGAGCCAGGTGAACAGAAACGGAGGTTTTGTAAACCCCCCCTTTATGAGCGGCAACCCCGATCACCGGAGGGAAAGCATCTTCTGCACGCCGCAGTCGGGTACCGAACACATCCCGCATATGATTGATTTGTTCGATGGTATAACCAACACGTTGTTCAACTCTGCCACGGGTTTCCATATCAGGGTGAGGTAACCGGCCGGCTTTCTCTGCATCCCTGATTGCCTGAGAAGAAACGCCAACCAGATCCGCCGCTTCACCAATTCTCCAGCGGCGGGTGATCTTCCTTGCTTCCGGACTGTCGTCATTAAACTGCGCAATGGCAATAGCCTTCGTCATCTCATGTCCAGCAGTAATGCACTGGTTAAGTGTATCCATCAGTCCCATTCTGAGCATCCTTTAATCATCGCTTTGCATCATTTTATTACATCTTGGAATTATTTGCAAAGCAACAATAAAATCGCAAAGTCATCTGAAAATTGCAAAGCTGACTGTAATGAAAGCAGTAAACCGGAGAAGAGAGGCTAAATCACATACCGCAGTCAATATTTCTCACTGCCGCTCGCCGCAGTAAGCGATCTCACGCAGTGAGAACGCGGCGAGGAAGTGGAAAAGCACAGAGACTGCACAAAGCACGAACGCTACGATGCCGGATACTTCTCCGGATTAGTCTATCTTCATGAAGTTGACTGTGATATGTGAAAAATTGACTATGGTATGAAACTAAAAGCCGAGGGCTGGTCAACAACAAAAGAAGATTCTACATATCGCAGTCAATATTTAATGTTAAATCAGGGAGAGTTACTCATGCGGCATTCAGATTACCCTTGCAGAACCCTGAATGTGGTGGGGTAGATCTGGCTGGGGATTAACGTTATTTATTGCTTCGATCCAGTAATTGATCCCAAAGAGATCATATTTAGATCCTAAAGAGATCCCCGGATCGCTGCAGCAGGCGCTGTAACTGGCCTGAACGTCATACTGGATCGACTGCGGAATGTAAAAAGTTGACTGCTGTATGCGAAATTTAATACTGTGATATGCAACGGTATTTACTGAGGTATGTATATCCGTTGACTGCGATACGTATAACAATATTCTTTTGTGGATAACCGTTGAGGATCAAGATGACGAGCGAAAATAACAGCTTACCTCTCAATCTTCAGGAAGTGGACAAGACAACCGGCGAAGTTGTTAAGCTGGATGTCAACAGTACCAGTACTGTGCAGCCGGTAGCGCTCATGAGGCTCGGTCTCTTCGTTCCAACCCTGAAATCAACCTCCAGGAGTAAGGCAAACCGTAAAAACGTCACAGATGCCACTGAGGAGCTCGTACAGCTGTCCATTGCCAAAAGCGAAGGGTACACCGACGTTAAGATCACCGGTTCGCGTCTTGATATGGACACGGATTTTAAAGTCTGGCTCGGGATCATTCGCTCGATGTCTGAGTATGGGGTAAAAAGTGACACCCTGGAACTGTCGTTCGTTGAATTCGTTAAGATGTGTGGATTTGACTCACGGCGCTCAAACAAGAAAATGCGGGATCGCATCAGCAATTCCCTGTTTAAACTCGCCTCGGTTACCCTGAAGTTCCAGAGCGAGACCAAAGGATGGACCACCCATCTGGTGCAGTCAGCCTATTATGACATCAACGAGGATATCGTGGAGATCAAGGCTGAACCCAAGCTCTTTGAGCTTTACCATATGGACAGGCGGGTCCTGCTTCGGCTGAAAGCCATTGACGCCCTGCAGCGGAAGGAATCTGCCCAGGCGCTGTATACCTACATCGAGAGCCTTCCCCAGAATCCCGCACCTATCTCCATGAAACGTATGCGGGACCGGCTGAATCTTACCTCAAATGTCTATACGCAGAACCACACGGTCCGAAAGGCTATGGAGCAACTTCGGGATATCGGCTATCTGGATTACACCGAGTTTAAACGTGGCCGGGCGACTTACTTTAGCGTTCATTATCGCAATCCCAAACTCATCAGCGGGACGGTGAAGGTACCGCGCAAGGAGGAAGAAGAGAAGGCGCCGGAGCAGAATTATGACGAAGTCATCAAGGCACTGAAGGCTGCAGGCATCGATCCGCAGAAACTTGCTGAAGCGCTATCGGCGATGAAGCCGGAAAATTGACTGCGATATGCATTACCATGACTGCCGTATGCATACGCAATTAGTTATTGACTGTGAGGTGCATCACGCATACTACAGTCAATATTCGCTCTCCTTCCTGCAGGTAAAGATCGGACAATATTGACTGCGGTATGTCATTTATGGCCAGAATATGCTGATATTGACTGCAGCATGCAAGTTTGACGAGGGTGTTAGCCGACCAATTGAGAGCTCTCCACGTGACTGCACCCCACAGTCAATATTTCAGTAAATCCCCGGTGCGCACTGAATGAAACCACTCAGCAGAGCGTTGATTCCGGCATTGCCATGCAAGAGCTGCTAAAACCAGTCCTCCGAAGTTCGTTAATCCTGTCGTACCCTCAGCCAGCTTCGCACTGATATCTGCAATCATGAAGAGGAAACCTGATGGCTGTCAGAAATGGCCCGGGACGCAGTCACCGACGATATACTGAATAACGACCTGGCTTACCCGGTTGGAAAGGCCCTCAGGTATATCCCCTGTAACCTGCTGATATCCGGATCGCAGTAAGTTTTATTGTCTGCGGTATGAAGATGTCAGCTGGTCACCAGAGGACCGGGGCTCCTTAATACGAATGATGTCATGGTGCAATGAGAAGGTGAGGGGACACGGGATGCGGTATGAATATTTCTCTCCAGACCCGGACGGAATGATGCCCGGGTCATACTGGATAAGCGTAACGCTTCTGCGGCCGGCACGGTGAGAGACTCAGAAGCGACTGACTCTGCCTCGTCTGGAATGCGTTTGTCTTTATCTCCTTCACTAAGTGGCAAAGCCCCGGCCGCCTGCCCGACAATCTCAGCCGGCCGGTGGCAGGGAGCGAAGGATCTCCGCGGCATCTCGACCGTCACCGGTAAAAGGAACGGCCAGGGTGGCAGCCATGTCCAGCGCAAATACCCGGGTATAGACTTCCATCGAGCGCGGATCCTTATGCCCGGCCAGCGCCTGGATGACCTTCCTGGGCTGCCGGTGATAAAGCATGTGCATGATATAGCTGTGCCGGAAGGTATGCGGCGTCACGGCGATCGAAAAATGCACGCCGTCAGCTTCAGCCCGCTTCACCGCCTGTTTCAGCCAGTTGCGCATTGTCTCATCCGTGACCGGCCATAACGGCTCCCGCCGGCGGGGGCGGGTGGTGACCATCCAGCTTTCCATCTGACGCACAAAACTGCCATCCGTCAGCGGCACCAGGCGCACTTCATCTTTTGGCGGCCGCCCGCGGCGCGCCCACACTTTCTCCGAAAGCACCCTAACAAAAGGGCGCAGACCATCCAGGTCGAAGGATTCCGGGGTGAGCGTCCGGACTTCACCGATACGGATCCCGGTATTCCACATGGTGGCGAACAACATGTGGTGACGCTGGTCCGGCATATACCAGAGGAGGGCGTTCACTTCCGGCGCCAGGAGGTAAGCCGGCGCGGCACCTGTTGAGGTGGCCATCCGCCGGAGTGCCACCGCGGTCGCAAAATCAAAGCCCGGGGCGATCGGCAGCAGGGAGACGCGATCTGGTGAATTCTGCAGGGGAATGATGCTGTTCATGAGTTATTTTTCAATGAGGAAAATGAAGCTATTACTGACTGGCTGCTGCGTATCACTGACAGTCAATGCAACTGGGGATTTGGCCTGTGCTTTTTGTACCTGCGTAACGTAAAAGGCTTCCGGTTCAATCATAAAAGGGTGTACCGGATTTACTGCGAACTGTCGCTGAACATGCGAATCAAGCCGAAAAAACGTCTAAAACGGGATAAGCCCGAACCGCTGGCGGTGCCTGAAAACAGCAATGAATGCTGGTCAATGGACTTCATGCATGATCAGCTATCGGATGGCCGTTCAGTCAGGTTGCTAAACATTATTGATGACTTTAATCGTGAGGCGCTGGCCATTGAGGTGGATTTTTCTCTCCCGGCAAATCGTGTGGTGAGGACACTGGAACAACTCATTGAATGGAAAGGTAAACCGGCAGCAATACGATGCGATAATGGGCCGGAATATACCGGCAAGCTATTGATGTCATGGGCAGCTCAGCAGAATATCACTCTGCGTTTTATTCAACCCGGCAAACCTTAGCAGAATGCCTATATTGAGCGATACAACCGGACAGTGCGTTATGACTGGCTAGGGCAGCACCTGTTTACATCACTGGATGAATTGCAGGACTATGCCACGCAGTGGCAATGGTTTTATAATCATGAACGTCCGAATATGGCACTGAATGGCTTCACGCTGATGCAGCATATTCAACGCATGACCTGATTCTACTTATAGCCTCCGTTAAAAATGGGGGGATTACCGATAAGCGCCTGGTTGTGTCGTTTCCCCTGGCTCATTTTGCGTGTGTAGTAAGCCCTGGATATTGGATCCCTGAGCGCAGCGAAGGCCGACAGGAACAGAGCCCGCTTGAGGGTTTTATTGCCCCGTCTTGACGGGTGTTCGCCACGTATCGACGAACCGGAGCGCCGGGTTACCGGCGCAAGGCCAGCATAAGCAGCGAGATGTGCGGCGGAGGCGAAGGCGCGACAGGCGACCTCTGTGAGGAGTCTGGCTGCGGTCCTGACACCGACTCCGGGCATGCTGGTCAGGACCGGGTAAAGAGGGTAGGCGAGTACCCTTTGCTCTACCTCAAGGGCCACCTCGTCTCTTTGCTTACGCAGTGTGATGAGCTGGAGTGCCAGGCGTGGGAGGACGGTGACAGCAGCATTCGTGCCAGGAACGACGACGGTTTGCTCGGTCAGTGCCTGGCTGATGTCAGCAGCAAGGCTCTTTCCCAGACGGGGCGCGAGTTTGTTGAGTTGGGTTGCCAGTTTTTTCTCTCCCAGCGAAGCGAGTTTTTCGGGCGAGGGATATCGCTGGAGCAGATCGAGTACGGCCGGGTGATCCAGTCTCGGTCCGAGAACGCGCTCCAGAGCCGGATGTATCTGGGTCAACAGACCACGGATACGGTTGCTGGCCTGCGTGGTCTGCGCGGCAAGATCATCATCGAAGCCGCAGAGCATGGAGAGCTCGGCGATGTGCTCGTCAGCCCCCTTCAGCGTGCGTAGCGCGTGAGGCAGAGTTCGGGCAGCTTCGGCGATGATGGCTGCGTCGCGGGCATCGGTTTTGGCTTCACCGGCGTGTAAGTCGGCGATACGGCGCATTGCCAGTCCAGGAAGGTATCCGACAAGGACGCCTTCAGAGCGGGCAACGGCGACAGGTAACGCACCGATGGGGGCAGGCTGGTCAACGACCAGCAGTATCTGACCATGTTGTTTCAGATCAGATATCAGTGCTCTGAGTTTGATTTCGTCGTTGGGTAATGCTTTATCGAACAATCGTTTACCTGAACGATTAACGGCAACGGCGTGATGGGTATCTTTACCGACATCCACGCCAATAAAGACCTGGACTGATTCGTAATCACTGGATTCGGTCATTCTGTCTCCCTGTTTAAACGGCTTAACCAGATAACCTCGGGGAGCAGGTACCGGCATCCACGTTACAGACGGCCCCGGCAAAAATGCCTGGCCTGACCCCTATTAGCGGTTACCAGCGCCCCACCAGACCCGGTGACATCACCCCCCGGATCATGGACGACTGGGGGCAGTAATCATGCCGGGTCTGGCTGGCTAACACCCCTAGTATAAGGGGTACGAATAAAGTAACGTGCTTCCTCAAGATTGATACAGCTCTCGCCGTTCAGCTCCCGGACCGTTCTCGTTTCGCTGCGGAGTCGCCCCCCATGCGCTTTCGCGCATAACCTCATTGCGGCAAGGCGAGCCCAACTAAGCATCCCGAAATGAAAAAGCTATCGCCATCACGGCCCCGGAAAACACCAAGATTAAACCGCTCAAAAAGACAAAGGTAAGATGACTACCGAGGAAAAAGACCGATGAAATAACGCCGATCACCGGGACGCCCAACGTGAAATTTGACATTGTGAAACTGGATACTTTTCGACCACATGCCGTCGAGATCACGAAGCAAACTGAGGTTGCAATTGGTCCGATAAAAAAAATTAATGCGCAAAGAAGCGGACTCCAGTGGATCTCGCGAGGCCATCCTTCATATTTCACGGCAAGTAACAGCATCGGTATTGTCGCAAATAACATTTGCCAGGGCGCCAACGCCAGCGGAGACAGATGCCATTGATGCTTTTTAACGTGAAAAATCACTACAGACCAGCAGAGCGCCGCCAGCAGCAGGAACAGATTGCCCTTTACCATCCCTTGCTGAGACCAGTCAATCTCCAGCGGAGAGCAGATGATGGCAATGCCGACAATCCCGATGCACAAAGCGACCAACTGCTTTTTTTGGGGCAAAGATTTATTTATTAACCAAGCGAAGAGGACTCCCCACAAGGGCGTTGTATAGGCCAGTAATGCAGCCCGACTAACGTCGGTATATTGCATTGCGACCAGACCCAGCGCGGTAAAGGCGAGCATCTGAAGGCCGCCGACGCTTATAACTATTGGTAAATCTTTCCTCGACGGGATGGCCAATTGCTTTTTACACCCGACGATGATAAACAGACAGAGTCCGGCGGTGAAGAATCGCAGAGTCCCTAGCCACAGTGGCGGTATATCATGGAGCGCGATTTTCATCGCTGGCCAACTTAATCCCCATAATACAACCATCAGCGTCAGCATCAGCCATAGGCCATATCCCCGATACCGCTTTTTGCGCGTTGCTATCGGCGGTATATCTTTATTCATTATCCCACTCATGATGTCGACTCTATTTTTAATGTGCGCAAGGCAGCAAACGCTTGTCCTAGGTCATCGATCAAATCCATTCCATTTTCAATGCCGACCGAAAGTCGGACTAGATCGTCCGGACAGGATGACTCCTTTCCTTCGGTATCTTTTCGGTATTCAATCAGACTTTCTGTCGAGCCCAGCGAGGTTGAGTTTCTGAATACCCGTGTAAGTTTAGGTAATCTTCTTGCGGCCGCGGCGCCGTCTTTCATTCGAAACGACAGCATCGCACCATAGAGATTATTCATCTGCACTCTGGCCAGTTCGCTGCTGTCATCGGCGGTTATTCCGGGATAGAAGACTTCGATAACCGCACTTTGCTTTAGCATCCAGTTTGCCAGTTGTTGCGCATTCGCACTGGCTTTACCGTACCGTAACGCCAGGGTCCGCATCCCACGAACCAGCAGCCATGCCTCCATAGGCTGAAGAATCAGTCCGGCGCTGGTTCTGAAATTTAATATCTGCTGCCACCAACGATCGTTTTCTTTGCACACCAGAAAGCCGGCAGTCAGGTCTCCGTGGCCGTTCAAATATTTTGTCGCGGAATGCAGGACCATATCTGCGCCGAGCGCCAAAGGCTGTACCGCAAGCGGGGTTGAGACCGTAGAGTCGACGATTAATCGCGATGCGTAGCGTCGGGCAAGGTGGGCGACTCTGGCAATATCGACAATCTTCCATAATGGATTAGTGGCGGTTTCCGCCCAAACAAACTCGATATCTCTGCCGGCTAATGCCGTTTCCAAGGCGTCATAATCCGATAGATCAATAAAAATGATGGTAATTTGCTGTTGGTGACAAAAATCGCTCATGATTTTGAAAAATTCATAGTAGCAATCTTTTTCGACGATAATGGTATCATGTGGCTTAAGGGTTAATAAAAGTGCCCACGCAGCTGAAACACCGGAGTTAAATGCCGCAGCAGAAGCTCCCCCTTCCATTTTTGTTAAAATATCCTCCGCCAGTTGAGTGGTCGGATTACCGCTGCGAATATAATTTATCGCAGCATCATTCATTATCGTTCGTGATGAAACCCCGGTATGGATTGAAGGAACTAATCCTCCGGTGATGCTATCCGTATAGTGATCTAAACCCGCCAGTAACGTATCGAAATTATTCATTCAGGCATCCATAATATATAAATTGGTTTGTTTTATTATCGCAATCTTAAGCTGGGATACATATCCTAAATAATTCGAGTTACCTCGAGGCAGCAATCGCATGAATCTCCAGAAACATAGATAACGATGTGGTTGAGTTAAATAATCTCAGCTAACAAAGATACAGCTTGAAGTAAGATGGTATAACCAGTTGAGAATTATCCAGTAGTTCTATAGCCTGTCAGTTGGTCTGATGCTGAGAGAATCTCTTAAAATGAGAAATAATTAAACAGAAAAAATAAGACACTAAGACATCGAAAAATTAATACATAGGCTGAGAGGCTATGTTACAACAACAGAATTGATTCCGTGTCTACACATGATCCTGGCCGATCTGGAGCCCGAGAAAGTACGAGGAAATGAGATGCAAAACGTAAGAAAACTCCCCCCGCTAAACTGGCTACGTTCTTTCGAATCAGCGGCAAGACTCATGAGCTTTACCCATGCCGCGGAAGAGCTCCATATGACACAAGGTGCGGTCAGTCAGCATATCAGAAGCTTAGAGGCGCACCTTAAATCAGAGTTGTTCATTCGGCTGGCGCGCCGTATTGAACTGACGGAAGAAGGTCTCGCGTACCTGACCATTGTGCAGGCATCCATTCAACATTTAGAAGTTGCCACGAATGAGATTTTTGGCGAGGGGCATCGCAAAAAAATCAAGGTCAAAGGTAGCATCGCGTTTTTCACATACTGGCTTAATGCCCGGCGTCTGAGTATGTTCCATAAAGAACATCCGGATATCAATATCCAGTTCAATACTGATATCTGGATGCGGGAGGAGGGTATCAGTGGCGATATAGAAATCCGCTGGGGGAAGGGCCAGTGGCAGGGTGTCAATTTCGTGCGTCTGACCCATGATAAACTCTTTCCAGTTTGCGCACCGAAACTGCTTAACTCATTAGATCTAAAAAATACTTCTGATCTCGAACGGCATAATCTGATTCACGTTATGGGCTATGAACAAGGGTGGGGAGAATGGTTGAAATATGTCGATTGCCGTACAGTTAATGCCTCCAGAGGCATGCAGTTCGACACCTATGCCTGCGTTCTTAATCTTGTGGAGTCGGGATTTGGCGTAGCGCTGGGCCGTTCTTCATTGGTTGAAGAACAACTGAAATCAGGCTCTCTGGTCGCCCCTTTCGAACAGCAATTACCAGGGACGGAGGATTTTTATCTGATTTATCCGACCACCGGTTTCAGCAATCCTTATGCCAGACGTTTTGCCGAGTGGCTTGTCAAGCATTCGTCAGGAGGTACCTTAATGTAATAAGCATTCCATGTGATGCAAAAGCACGTTCATTCTGATTGCTGATGCTTACATCTTATACACTGCAACCCCGCCTGATGCATAAGGGGACCTTAACTATACCGGCGTGAAATATAAAATAACCAAAAAAACATATAGTTATATGTTATTCAGCCGGTAAGTTCGTTCAACCTCAAGGAGTGGAATATTGTGACTGGCATTAAAAAAATACACCCTCAGCCCCGTTATTAATCACTTTGCGAATAACGATATTCATTAGATTCTCGGGTTATCGAAGGCGCGGATATAGCTGAGGAAACTGTTTTAATTTTCTAAAATTAAATGCATATAAGAAATGGATTTTCGTGCCAGCCCGAATGGGTGAACTATACCTCATGGTGTAAATATCATATATTTATAACTAAATATCTTTCTCGGCAACCGCCTCGTGTTGAGCTCATGATGAGGGTAACGATAAATGCAGTTAATGATTTAACAATGTTAATACGTTCCTTAAATATAAAATGGCAACACTCTAATTGCTTAAGCAAACTATTTTTCGAGGTGTCCTGATGGAAGTTGCAACAATAAGCAAGTCGCATAGTGATAATTCGTTTAAAAAAGAAATGAAAACTCGTCATATTGTCATGCTGGCCCTGGGGGGCGTGATTGGAACCGGCCTGTTTCTGACATCCGGATATACGGTTAATCAAGCGGGGCCATTAGGGGCTTTACTGGTTTATGCGTTGGGCGCTGTCATGGTGTATCTGGTGATGATGTCATTAGGGGAACTTGCCGTACATATGCCGGAAACCGGGTCATTTAGTAGCTATGCCGCAAAATTTATCGGCCCGGCAACGGGATATACTGTTGGTTGGTTGTATTGGCTAACATGGACGGTGGCGATTGGTTCCGAGTTTACCGCCGCCGGTATTCTCATGACGCGCTGGTTTCCCGAGTCTCCGGTATGGATCTGGAGTCTGCTCTTCGCAGCGTCGGTGCTGATCTGCAATATTGTTTCGGTGCGACTGTTTGCGGAAACGGAGTTTTGGCTGTCGCTGGTTAAAGTTATTGCGGTGATGGTTTTCATCGGCGTAGGCGGGTTGGTTATTGTTGGCGTGTTTCATCACGACAGTTCAATGCAGTACGGCCTGTCGAATTTTACTCGTGAGGGCCTGTTCCCGACGAGCCCCGCATCGATCTTATCGGCATTGTTAGCCGTTGCATTTGCGTTTTCGGGGACGGAACTTATCGGAATTACGGCGGGCGAGGCAGAGCATCCGGAAAAGTCGATACCTAAAGCGATCAAAACCACGATCTACCGGCTGGTACTATTCTTTATCGGCACGATTTTTGTTCTGGCGGCGTTGCTGCCGCGAGAGAAAGCTGGGTTGGTCGAAAGCCCCTTTGTGATGGTGTTTGAACTAACGGGGTTTTCCTATTCGGCGGATGTGATGAACTTTGTTATCCTCACTGCGTTGTTGTCAGCGGCCAACTCTGGACTATATGCTGCCTCGCGTATGCTGTGGACCCTTTCCGATCAGGGGCATATTTCTGCTTCATTCTCGCGTTTAACCGCTAGAGGCGCGCCCGTATTTGCCATTATTTTTAGCATGCTGGGCGCCGGCGCATCTCTTTTGAGCAGCGTGCTCTCTCCCGATACGGTGTATTTAGCACTTGTCTCAATCTCGGGACTAGCGGTGGTACTGGTCTGGATAAGTATTTCAGCCAGCCACCTCGCTTTTCGTAAGAAATTTATCGCTAATGGCGGCAGCGTAGATGATCTCAAATATAAGGTGAAAGCCTTTCCCGTTGTTCCGATTGTCTCCATCGTACTGTGCGTGTGTGCGTGCATCGGTATTGCATTTGATCCTTCCCAACGAGTTGCATTGTATTTTGGCGTTCCGTTCGTCGCCTGCTGCTACTGTGTTTTCTGGGTTAAAAATAAAACATCGGGATATCAACAACAAAACCAGAGCCTGTAAAGCGATGGGGCTCCTGTTTGCGGTCCAGCGAAGAAAGCCTGGGAAGGCTGGGGCAACAAGGAATTACCTGATGCCTTACTATAAGGGGTCTGAAGCCCAACCGTACGAAGATGTACTATAGGGGCTTCCCCGGCATGTCACTCGGTGTTTATGGTTTCTGTCTGCACTACAGTTAAAAATAAAGGGGAGAGACTGCGGTACTATAAACGGCCATGATGAATCGTCATCGATTCGGGCCCTGATGAAAGACGCTCGTGAGGTTCTTGTTCATGGTCAGGAAACTGGAAAAGTGTTTTAAAAATTTCCTGACCATGAACATCGGTGGAGGATGCGCGGTAATGTCGCTATGTCGGGGATGTTATGGTAATAAAATGCTGTTTTCGGCGCAATTTTAATCCGAATCCCGTTTTTCAGACGCACTTACCCCGCAGCCTGTGCCAGAAGCCATCGCTTTCTGTCGATTCAGTGCAGCCTTTCGGCCACTAATTCCGTGGCATGTCTGCCGGCCTGCGCGCCGGTAAAGCGCAGCCGGTTGCCGCACAGGATGCATTTGGACGGGTCTTTGCGCAGGAACGCCTTCATCAGCGCGGCGAAGCCCGGCTACTCCGGTATTTTCCGCGCCTCCGTCTGGAGGGCTTCGTACACCTTGGGCAGCAGCTCTCCCCGTTTACGGTTGGACAAAAAGCCGTAGTAACGCACCATCTTAAAATGCTTCGCCGGTACGTGGCTGATATAGCGCCCGAGCATCTCTTCCTGGATCAGCGACTGCTGGCAGTACTGCTGAGTGCGGTGGTCGTAGTGATGGTGTATCACTGCATCGCCGCTATAGTGCCTGAGCTTCGCCGCCGACACCGGCGGTCGCTTCAGGTACCGGCCCAGGTATTTGACGCTTGGCCAGGCACCCCGGGTCTTTTTCGCGAAGTGCACCTTCCAGCGGTGCCTGTACTGTGCCTGCAGATAGCGCGCCATTGTTTCTGGTCACTGAACTAACCCCACGCCCTTAGACAAATTCTGTTCTCACGATGGGGCCTGTTCGAAGGCCTCCGGACTGACGCCGTCGAGGTGACTGTGGCGCCGGGCCCGGTTGCAGAACACTTCAATGTAATCGAAGATATCCGCCCGGGCCAGATCCCGGGTTTTGTATATTCTCTTCCTGATGCGTTCTTTTTTCACTTAACAGAAGAACGATTCGGCCAGCCTTTTCCAGAGCCTGGCGAAACGCCCGGATGCGAAACGTGGTTTCCTGTCTCATTTTTTCACCTTCCCGTCCTGGCGGGCCAGGGCCAGCAGTTCGGCCTGAAGCTGACGGCCGTCCTCCCGGGATTCCTTCAGCTCCGCTTTCGTGTCCTGCAGCTGCGCCGCCAGGTGTTCGCCGGTGGCGGTCAGGCGGGCCACCTGCTCACGCAGCGGCAGCGCCTCCGCGCGCAGCTCGCGCACCTCCTGCAGCAGGCGGTCACGTTCGGCCACCACCTCCCGCAGCACCGCCAGCTCGCTTTCCAGGGTGGCCACGTTCGCCAGCGCCTCATCCCGCTCCCGATCGGCCTGCGCGATATCCGCGTCAGCCTGCTCGCGCGCCGCCAGGGCCCCGGCTTCAGCCTGGTTCACGGCCGCCTGCCACAGCAGCCCCAGCTGACCGGTCAGCAGCTGCGCCAGCTCCGGCGGCAGGGGCGTGGTCTGTTCAGCGGCCTGCTCGCGCTGGCGGGCGCGGAACGCGCGCATCACCGGGGAGATATGGGACAGAGAGCCACCGCCGAGGTGATGACGGACCTGCTCGTTGGTCGGGTTCAGGTTGCCGGCGGCGATCAGGGCAGCAGCGGCGTCTTCAATGCGGCGGACGGTGTCCGGGGAGAGGGTGGTCATGGTCTGGCTCCGGTTTCTCAGGGAATGGCACCATCGTACACCCGGTGTAAAAAACATACAATATACAAAATACATATCATACATACAATACACTTGATACATATTATACATACATACAGAACCTACAACAGTCTCTCCCCTTTCACGGTCAGATCCGAAAAAAGCAAGCTCCGGATCATGGCGATTTCCTGCGCATTTTTTGGGGGGATTTGAAATAAATGTGCTATAATATATATAGTTAATGGTTGTTGACCGACGGGAGCTACCGTCCTCCCGTGCGAAAACGGCACCGATTAGCGCTTTCGCTTGATGAAAGAGAGGAGATATCCAGAGGGCTGGTAGCAAAACTCAGTATCAGGGACATTGCCGCCAAATTATCAAGAGCGCC
>NZ_PJDK01000095.1:0-16915 GCF_002837615.1 Klebsiella sp. X1-16S-Nf21 | reverse complement strand
AAAGAAAAGCGCGCCCTCTGGCGAAAATGGGGTTGGAAACGTCTGATGGCAGGAATAATCATTCTGGCAATAAGTAGCGTCGCGGCGGGAAAGAATATCGCACCCGATGAGGTACGGACTCGCGATATGATGCGCTGTCAGGATTATCTGCAACTGGACCCGCGCACCTGGACGCCGATGGTGATCTGGTTGATGAACGATCCTTTTTCTCTGCAGCCGCCGGAGTGGACCGACTTTCATGAAGCTGAACTGGTGCTGACGCCGATCCTCACCGAAATCTGCCGCCAGGAGCCAGATGCCTGGCTGACTTCGCTGCGTGAACGGCTCAATTCTTATCAGCAGGTGCGGTCGCTGAATTAAGCGACCGCGGTAAAGCGGCAGGAAAAGTGACTAAGTGTGCAGTCAGCGGCCTTCTCCTGCGCAAAGGCTCAGCAGCGGCCCGCTTTTTTCGACAGGGCGTCGCAGGTTTTGCTCGCTGGCGTCGGGTTGCTGCCGGCACAGATGGCATCCGAGACGGTACTGCCGCCGCCCAGTGGGATCAGCCCGTAAAGTTTCGGCTCGGCGGCTTTTGTCACATAGCATCGATGGCTGGTTTTGCCGATGGTGGCCACAAAATTGGTTTTCACATCCTGCTGCTTCGCATCGGAAATTGTCACCTGTGAAGCATCGACATTAAAAGCAAAGGCGGCGGCCTCTTTCATTTCACTTTCCGTCGCCATTGGCGGTTTAGCTACGCAACCCATTAATAACAGTGCCAGACAGGTACTGATTGATATATCCCGCATTTTCATCATTTCATCCTTTTTGTGAGTCAACGGGTTATATATAAGAGGGGCGAGAGGGGAGTATTGATTTCGATCAGCTGGTGCAGGCTATGGTTATTTTTCAGATATTGACCTGAATTTTAACGAGCCTGGTTGCTGCCGCTGCTGCCGTTTGCTCTCCTGCGTGCCGGCTACCTTCTTTTGCATTCATTTCCCGGCGGCAGAAAAATCTAGTTTTAGCCCAACGCCGACCTCGTTGATTTTGATAAAACGCGCCAGGCTAATCTTAGCCGCAAGATCGGTACAATGGCATGGATAGAGGGAATCTGGGGATAATGCTTTAAGATAATCCCCTGTCTGCGTGAGGCGATCTTCATCGGCATTTTGCAGATGGAATCCGCCAATGACCGACACAATGTGATTCTCTCCGGTAACCTGTTTGGCATATTCGATAATGTTAGCTATTCCCGCGTGAGAACAGCCTGTGACTACCACCAGTCCCTCTTCTGTCTTTATTGCCAACGCAGAATCATCCATAACGTAATCATCAGTGATTTCGCCGTTATCATCCACCGTTTGGCCTACCGGTGTCAGCATCTCGAATTTATTGTCCCTTGGTATTTGACCAAGAAAGATGATGTTTTCAGTGAGTGGATAAGGTTTTTTGCTGCAAATTTTATCGAAGAAGAGATCATTTTGATCGAATCTGTAGTTGATCCCTATAGATTTTGCATCAAAATACTTTGGGTTTAATGCATCTGGATGGCAAACTAAGTTTATCTTTCTCTCAGGCGTGAAATTTAGGCGATCATAATGTTGGGTTAAATGATTGAGGCCCCAGGTATGATCGTTATGCCCATGCGATAAAACGATACTATCGATGGTGGTTAAATCAATTTGCAACGTTTGCGCATTCTGCAAAAAAACATCCGAATATCCGGTATCGAAAAGGATTTTTTGTCCATCATGCTCAATCAGATAGGATACACCAGGCTCACCGACAAGATACCTGTCAATTAATGTATTATTATCAACCAGAACCGTTAATTGCATCAGCAAATCCTCGATGTTGCGCCAACAATATGAAAAGGAAACTCTTTCTATTATGGACCGGTGTTATGCCACATTCATTGCGGATAAGCAATTCACCAACATTTGGCTTGCACGTTAATGCTGGCTAGCCACCTGCAGGAAAAAGAATGGGCACAGCTAAAAAATTCGCAAAGCCCGCTTCTTGCTTGAGTTAGCTATTAATGCAGACGCGGCAACTATCGTGTCAATGGCAGCGGTGGCAGGGCAATCACTGTCTTTCATTCCTGACAACTTAACCTGTCTATGAGTATGCCGGTATTACGCCACGCCCTCGTGGTAGACCGAATGAACGCGACCGTCAGGTCGGGCCGTTCGACATCCACGATCCTGAGGGCTGCAGGGATGGAAATGCGCAATTGCCCGCATCGCTGAACTGACTTGAGAAACGTCGTATCCAGTAGCATTGCTAATGTTGATATATCTTATTTCTATTTGTTATTAATGAATTGTTGACAATATTTAGCTGAACTGATTCAGCTTTATCCCGGCAGGATAAAGTTTTATAAAAATTATGTAGTTAAAATTTAAAGGGTTGTAATCAGCTCGCAAGGTAGAAAGATCGTCTGGATTTTATCCGCTATCTTGAAGGGGTTAATAAATCTGCGTTATAAATTGACCGCACTATTTAGAATGAAATGGAAATATCTGAATGCGTTATTCAGATAAATAGTGAAACAAATCTTATTATACTGGTAGCTTCAGGACAGGGTATGTTTATGAAGAATGGAATTATTCTATCAATCGCCGATCGTATCAAAGACGCGCTTCCCATACCAACAGACGAATTCAGGAAAAGGCTTGAAGAGGACTGTTATGTAATATGGAAACTACCGCAATTTTATATCCGGCAAATCACCCAGTCCTCCATCATTCCCGCCTGTACTGATTATATTGAAGCAAAAAATGCAGAGGTACATGGCGCTTATGGTTCTGCCCGCCATTAAAACCAATGGTGAAATCATTCGCAAAGTTCTGTTTGTCACCGTCGGTGCGATGATGGTGACGCTTTCAGTAAAATATTTTACAGGAGTATGAAATGGCAATGGTCAATGAAAATATCGTCATTCGTCTGGCGCAAGACGTAGACATCCCTGAGGTGAAACAATTGCTGGAGCGCTATCACGCTAAAAATCTTGCAGGCGAGCAGCGGGCGAATGGATTTGTCACCACCGATATGACGCAGCAGCAATTAAGCGAACTGAGTTCAGCCGAAAGTGGTGTAGTGATCGCTGTTGATCGTTCATGTAACAAGGTTATTGGCCTGTTGCTCGGCGGATCGTGGGAATTTCTCAGCCCCTGGCCCATGTTTAAATATATGGCAAGTATTCTCAACGAATATCGCTACCAGGGGAAAAAACTGGATGCGGCTAGCTCATATCAGTATGGCCCCATCTGCGTCGCAGAAGAGTATCGTGGTCAGGGCGTGGGCGAGTTGCTGCTTGAGTATCAGCGCAAGGTGTTCGCCCCGCGTTATCCCGTCATCGTTACTTTCGTCAATGTACTGAACCCGCGCTCGTATGCGTTTCATACCCGCAACCAGTTCGAAGACGTCGGTTTCTTTAACTTCAATGGCAATAAGTACCACATGATGGCATTACCGACCTCCTGAGCGTTGGGCTGAAATAGTGCGGTATACCCGGCGGGCGTCTTCGGCGCCTGTCGGCATAAGCGCAGGTCCAGGTTAAGCCAGTGGTTTGCCGATCGCTGTTCTCTTCAGGGAAGGCTGAAAAGGAAAAGGGCCTACGTTTGCACGTAAGCCCTTGATATCTGGTGGCCCCTGTTGGGTTTGAACCAACGACCAAGCGATTATGAGTCGCCTGCTCTAACCACTGAGCTAAGGGGCCGTGGCGAGGGATTATAAAGTAACTGACGGTTGCAATCCAGCGTAAAGCGCGCAGCTGCTGTTTTTATAAACAATGCATTTTCAATCCTTTATAATCATGTTTTAGCCATACAGCCGGAGAAAACATGATTAGCGATATCCTTGCGCCGGGCCTGCGCGTTGTCTTTTGCGGTATCAACCCGGGGAAGTCCTCCGCCCATACCGGCTTTCATTTTGCCCATCCTGGCAATCGCTTCTGGAAGGTCATCCATCAGGCCGGATTCACCGATCGGCAGCTCAGGCCGGAAGAGGAGCTGCAGCTGCTGGATACGCGCTGCGGCATCACCATGCTGGTAGAGCGACCGACGGTGCAGGCCAGCGAGGTCGCCCTGCAGGAGCTGCGCAGCGGTGGCCGTGAGCTGGTGAGGAAGATTGAGGAGTATCAGCCGCAGGCGCTGGCGGTGCTCGGCAAGCAGGCCTTCGAGCTCGCCTTTAACCAGCGCGGCGCGAAGTGGGGGAAACAGGCTATGACCATCGGGACGACCCAGGTCTGGGTGCTGCCCAATCCCAGCGGCTTAAACCGGGCGACGCTCGATAAGCTGGTGGCGGCCTATCGTGAACTGGATGATGCCCTGGCGACCCGCGGCCAGTAGCGGAGAGAGGCGACTGTCCCCGGATGGCCACCTGAACGCCATAAAAAAAGCTCCCCGCAGGGAGCTTTTTAACAGGCTGTAGACGATGCCCCGCGACGATTAATCGTCGAGGAAGCTACGCAGCACTTCAGAACGGCTCGGGTGACGCAGTTTACGCAGCGCCTTCGCTTCGATCTGACGGATACGTTCGCGGGTAACGTCGAACTGTTTACCCACTTCTTCCAGCGTGTGGTCGGTGTTCATGTCGATACCGAAACGCATACGCAGGACTTTCGCTTCACGAGCGGTAAGGCCGGCCAGCACGTCGTGCGTTGCAGCACGCAGGCTCTCGGTGGTCGCGGAATCCAGCGGCAGCTCGAGGGTGGTATCCTCGATGAAATCCCCCAGATGCGAATCTTCATCGTCGCCGATCGGCGTTTCCATGGAGATAGGCTCTTTGGCGATCTTCAGCACCTTACGGATTTTGTCTTCCGGCATCAGCATCCGCTCAGCCAGCTCTTCCGGGGTCGGTTCACGGCCCATCTCCTGCAGCATCTGACGGGAGATACGGTTGAGCTTGTTAATGGTCTCAATCATATGCACCGGAATACGGATGGTGCGCGCCTGATCCGCGATGGAGCGGGTGATCGCCTGACGGATCCACCAGGTAGCGTAGGTCGAGAACTTGTAGCCGCGACGGTATTCGAACTTATCAACCGCTTTCATCAGACCGATGTTGCCTTCCTGAATCAGGTCGAGGAACTGCAGACCGCGGTTGGTGTATTTCTTGGCGATAGAGATAACCAGACGCAAGTTCGCTTCCACCATCTCTTTCTTCGCACGGCGGGCTTTCGCTTCACCGATGGACATGCGACGGTTGATGTCTTTCACCTGTTCGATAGTCAGGCCGGTCTCTTCTTCGATCTGCTGCAGCTTCTGCAGGCCGCGCTGGACGTCTTCTTTCACTTCCAGCAGCTTCTCGGACCACGGCTTGTTCATTGCCACCGCAGCGTTGAACCAGGTTTCGCTGGTTTCGTTGCCGGTGAACAGCGTGATGAAGTTTTTCTTCGGCATTTTGCACTGCTCAACGCACAGCTTCATGATGATACGTTCCTGAGTACGAACGCGATCCATCATGCTGCGCATGCTGTTGACCAGGTAATCGAACTGCTTCGGCACCAGGCGGAACTGTTTGAAGACTTCAGACAGCTTCAGGATCTCTTCCTGGGCGGCGGCATGGCTACGACCTTTGGCTTTGATGGTGTCGCGCGTCAGCTCGTACTGGGTACGCAGCTCGGCGAACTTCTCACGGGCCAGCTCTGGGTCGATGCTGTTGTCGTCATCGCTGTTGTCGTCGGCGTCGTCATCTTCATCTTCGTCTTCGTCGTCATCCATCTCTTCCTGAGACAGCTCGGAGCCAACGTGCGTGGCGGTCGGCGCCATGTCTTCTTCGGCGTTCGGATCGACGAAACCGGTGATCAGATCGGACAGACGGGCTTCTTCCGCTTCGACGCGGTCGTACTGCTCAAGCAGGTAGGTGATCGCTTCCGGGTATTCGGCAACGGAGCACTGGACCTGGTTGATCCCATCTTCGATGCGTTTGGCGATGTCGATTTCGCCTTCACGGGTCAGCAGCTCTACGGTACCCATTTCACGCATGTACATGCGCACCGGGTCGGTCGTGCGTCCGATTTCGGATTCCACGCTGGAGAGCACCTGCGCGGCAGCTTCGGCAGCATCTTCATCCGCGGTGTTTTCGGCAAGCATCAGATCATCGGCATCCGGTGCTTCTTCCATCACCTGAATACCCATGTCGTTGATCATTTGGATGATGTCTTCGATCTGATCGGAATCGACGATATCTTCCGGCAGATGGTCATTGACCTCGGCATAGGTCAGATAGCCTTGCTCCTTACCACGTTGGACAAGAAGCTTCAGCTGTGACTGCGGGTTTTGCTCCATAAGACGGTATCCACACTTAATTCGTTTGATTGGTGTCGGCAGGCGGGCTGTCGACATTTAAAGCGAGGGCGTACTTATATTATTGCCGCTGCGCCTCTGCGCGGCTGTCGGGGGCTTCCCGATCGATACTCGGCACTTAAGCCGTTAAATACTTTTCCCTCGCGTTGTTCTGCGTTTTCTTACTGCTTTGATACAACGTGAAGGATATTGTCTGTCATTTATTTTTTCGCCAGCTCCTGGCTGATGGTCCAGAGTTCCCGGCGTTCTTCACTGCTTAAACCGTGTGTGCGATCGCGAGCTATCAACTCTTCCTGTCGCAGTTCCAGCAGTGAATCAAACATATGGTTAAGCGAGTCGGTGAAGGTTTTTTCAGCGATATCTTTATCTGCTATATCGTCCCACATCGACAGTTTTTCAAGGGTTGCAGCCTCTTTTGTGCCGCGATATTGCTCTAAAAGTTGCCCGGTCGTCAGACCAGGCTGCGCCAGACAGCTTTTCACCAGCTCGCTGAACAGGCTAAGGCCTGGCATTTTGCGCGAGTCCAGTCCCTCCAGCGGCGGGACTAACGGCGCCAGATCCGGGTTTTGCACCAGCAGTCCTATCAGTATACGCATGGTCGTGCGTTTTAGCTGTGGCGCGGGACGCGGCGCGCCATTTTCAGACTGTTTTGGCATTAAACGTTCAAGCTGTGCGTCATCTAAAATGCCCAGCTTGTTGCCCAGCTCCTGACGCAAGTAGATGCGCAGCGTTTCGCCCGGGACCTGGGTTATCAGCGGCAGCGCCAACGTGCTCAGCTGCGCGCGCCCGTCCGGGGTACTCAGATCGACCTGCGGCAGCAGGCTGTTAAACAAGAACGTGGAGAGCGGCTGAGCCTGCTCCATCCGCGCCTCAAACGCCGCTTTGCCCTCTTTACGCACCAGCGTATCCGGGTCTTCGCCGTCAGGCAGAAACATAAAACGCAGCTGGCGGCCATCGGTCATGTACGGCAGCGCCGTCTCCAGCGCGCGCCAGGCGGCATCGCGGCCGGCCCGGTCGCCGTCGTAGCAGCAGATGACGTTATTGGTCACCCGAAACAGCAGCTGGATATGGTCGGCCGTGGTCGAGGTGCCCAGCGAGGCCACGGCATAGTTGATGTCGTATTGCGCCAGCGCCACGACGTCCATATACCCTTCGACAACCAGCAAACGCGGTGGTTCGGGATTGTCCTGCTGCGCTTCATACAGGCCATACAGCTGACGGCCTTTATGGAATATGTCGGTTTCCGGGGAGTTCAGATACTTCGGCAGGGCATCGCCCAGCACTCGTCCGCCAAACCCAATTACCCGGCCTCGCTTATCGCGGATGGGGAACATCACCCGTTCGCGGAAGCGGTCGTAACTGCGTCCCTGATCGTTGGTGACCAGCATGCCGGCATCAATAAGCGACTGGCGGTTTTCCTGATTGCCGCCAAAACGTTTTAAAACGTTATCCCAACCCGGGGGAGCATAGCCGATGGCAAAGCGCGTAATCACCTCGCTGCTTAACCCCCGTTTTGCCAGGTACTGGCGCGCAGGGTCGGCGGCGGGCTGCATCAGAGACTGTTGGTAAAACGCATTCAGCCCATCCAGTAACTGGTAGAGGTTCTGCCGTTGATGGCGCTCTATCTGGCTGGGTCCGTTGCCTGCTTCATAAGGCACTTCAAGGTTGTGCATGGCGGCCAGCTCTTCGACCGTTTCCACGAACTCGAGCTTGTCGTAGTTCATCAGGAAGTCGATAGCATTGCCGTGCGCCCCGCAGCCGAAGCAGTGGTAAAACTGTTTTTCACCGTTGACGGTGAAAGAGGGGGTTTTTTCGTTATGGAACGGACAGCACGCGTGAAAATTTTTGCCCTGCTTTTTCAGCTTTACCCGCGCATCGATCAGATCGACGATGTCGGTTCTGGCAAGCAGATCGCTAATAAATACACGTGGAATTCGTCCAGCCATAAGCCCCGTTATTTCTGATGACTATAAACGAAAATAAGCCGCGCATTCCTTTCGGAAGCACGGCCTTACAACTACAACTCGGTCTGAATTGAGAGCGTCGCTCTCAACAGATTAGTACAGACGAGTACGGCGTGCGTTTTCGCGAGCCAGTTTCTTCGCGTGACGTTTCACTGCAGAAGCTTTAGCGCGCTTACGTTCGGTAGTCGGTTTTTCATAGAACTCACGACGACGAACTTCCGCCAGAACACCTGCTTTTTCGCAGGAACGCTTGAAGCGACGCAGAGCTACGTCGAACGGCTCGTTTTCACGTACTTTAATTACCGGCATGTGCCTCTCACCTTTGATTAATTCGGTTTGCCGCTGGCCGCAATGCCAGCTTATTTCAAAATGGTGCGGAATTTTACTGCAACTACTGCTGCTTTGTAAAGCACCGGCGCCTTTTTTGAAAGGGACTTTTATAAGGGTGAGGAGTATACACGAAGAGAGCACCAGGGGTGAGCAAAGTTTTACATCGCCGGTCATTGGACCTACACTGCGCGGTATTGAAGCGAGGTAAAACAACTCATGCGTGTACTGGGCATTGAAACATCCTGCGATGAAACCGGCATCGCGATTTATGACGACCAGCAAGGTCTGTTAGCCAACCAACTGTATAGTCAGGTGAAACTGCATGCGGACTACGGCGGCGTGGTGCCGGAGCTGGCATCGCGCGACCACGTGCGCAAAACGGTGCCGCTGATCCAGGCGGCGCTGAAAGAAGCCGGTCTGACGGCGAAAGATATCGACGCCGTCGCCTATACGGCGGGTCCTGGCCTGGTCGGCGCGCTGCTGGTCGGGGCGACCGTTGGCCGGTCGCTGGCCTTCGCCTGGAACGTGCCGGCGATCCCGGTACACCATATGGAAGGGCACCTGCTGGCGCCGATGCTGGAAGATAACCCACCGGCGTTCCCGTTCGTCGCGCTGCTGGTTTCCGGCGGCCACACCCAGTTGATTAGCGTCACTGGTATTGGTCAGTATGAACTGCTGGGCGAGTCGATTGACGATGCGGCGGGCGAAGCCTTTGATAAGACGGCGAAACTGCTGGGACTGGATTATCCCGGCGGGCCGATGCTGTCGAAAATGGCCGCTCAGGGTACCGAAGGCCGCTTTGTCTTCCCGCGGCCGATGACCGACCGCCCGGGGCTCGATTTCAGCTTCTCAGGCCTGAAAACTTTCGCCGCCAACACCATTCGTAATAATGGCGACGATGAGCAAACCCGCGCCGACATCGCCCGGGCATTTGAGGATGCGGTCGTCGATACGCTGATGATTAAATGTCGCCGCGCGCTGGAGCAAACCGGCTTTAAGCGTCTGGTGATGGCGGGAGGCGTGAGCGCCAACCGTACCCTGCGGGCGAAGCTGGCGGAGATGATGCAAAAACGCGGCGGCGAGGTGTTCTACGCCCGCCCTGAGTTCTGTACTGACAACGGCGCGATGATCGCCTACGCCGGCATGGTGCGTCTGCAAACCGGCGCCAAAGCCGAGCTCGGCGTGACGGTTCGCCCGCGCTGGCCGCTGGCCGAGCTGCCTGCCGCCTAACGCATCCTGAAACAGGCCGACGTCACGTCGGCCTGCCTTCCTGACTACTCCATACTTTTACACAGCGAGCAGATGGCTCCCTGATGCTTGTGTGAGTGCATCACATCCGGGCGCTCGTACTCTTCCTCACAGCTAACGCATTGATACACGGTGGTGGAGGCGTTCCCCGCCGCGTCATAGCGCGGCTCGGCGATGCCGTCATCCACCTGCTTAATATAGTAGCGCCCGCGGGTAAGGATCCCCATCAGCGGGGTCATGACAAAGGCGACGACCAGCGCAATCAGCGGCGAGAACGGCGCCAGCGTCGCGCCCAGCAGGCCGAAGAAGGCGCAGATCGACAGCCCGGCGGCCAGACCAAAGGAGACCACGCCCACCGGGTTAACGTTGTAGATCATGCCGCGACGATACTCCGGCTGCGCCGGGGCCAGCTTGAGCAAGCCTTTATTAAAGGTGATGTCGGTCGCCACCACCACGACCCAGGCGATGGCGAAGTTGGAGTAAAAGCCGAGGATCCACGACAAGGCGCTGAACATATCGCCTTCCATCAGCGCCAGGGCAATCGCCAGGTTGACTACCACAAAAATAATCCGTCCCGGATAGCGTTTGGTGGTGCGGGTCCAGGCGCTGGTCCACGCCAGCGAGCCGGAGTAGGCATTGGTGACATTAATTTTGATCTGCGAGATCACCACCAGCACCACCGCCAGCGTCAGGGCCAGCCAGCCGGGCACCAGGTTATCGAAGACGCTGACGAACTGCTGCACCGGTTCGGTATTGTGCACCGCCGGGAAACGGGTCAACAGATAGAAGCCGAGGAAGGCGCCGATGATCTGTTTGATCGCGCCTAACACCACCCAGCCCGGGCCGGCGGAAAAGACCGCCAGCCACCAGCTTTTACGGTTCTCCGCGGTCTTAGGCGGCATAAAGCGCAGGTAATCAATTTGCTCGCCAATCTGCATGATCAGCGACAGGCATACCCCGGCGCCGAGCATGATGGCGGTGATATCCACCGTCGACGCGCTGTTTTTACCGGCGAAATGCAGGAAGCCGTCCACCAGCTGCGGATCTTTGACAATCAGCCACACCACCGGCACCACCATCAGCACCAGCCACAGCGGGGTGGTCCATACCTGCAGGCGGGTCAGGGCTTTCATGCCATAGACCACCAGCGGGAGCACCATCAGGGTGGCGATCAGATACCCCATCCACAGCGGGATCCCGAGGCCCACCAGCAGCCCCTGGGCCATGATCGAGCCTTCGAGGGCGAAGAAGATAAAGGTGAAGCCGGCAAAAATAATGCTGGTGATCACCGAGCCGAAATAGCCGAAGCCGGCGCTGCGGGTGATCAGGTCAAGGTCAATGTTGTAGCGCGCGGCGGTGATCGCCAGCGGAATGCCGGTGAGGAAGATCACCAGCGCCGCCACCAGGATCGAATAGATGGCGTTGCTGGTGCCCCAGGCCATACCGATGCTGGCGCCGATGGAAAAGTCGGCCAGGTAGGCGATGCCGCCCAGCGCCGTGACCGCGACGACGCCCGGTCCCCAGCGGCGGAAGCTCAGCGGGGCATAACGTAAGGTGTAATCTTCTAAGGTTTCCCGGGAGCCGGAAGTCCGCGTTGTCGCAGGTAATTCAGGGTTGAGATCCAGTGATGACATAGTCATTCCTTAATGGTTAGGCATGACTTGAATTAGCAAACCTTATGCCATATTGCAGGGCAGGCGTGGCGGGGAGGGTGGTGCAGGGTGAGAGAAGAGAGAGCAGGGGTTGCACCATCCGGACGCGCCTGCGCCCGGCTGGTGCAACAGGCCTATTTGCCGAGCATGCCTTTGTCTTCGAGGAAGGCGATAATGGTGCTCAGGCCGTCGCCCTGCTTCAGGTTGGTGAAGGTCCATGGGCGATCGCCGCGCATACGCTGGGTATCGCTTGCCATCACCTCCAGCGACGCGCCCACATAGGGGGCAAGGTCGGTTTTATTGATCACCAGAAAATCGGATTTGGTGATCCCCGGTCCGCCTTTGCGCGGGATCTTCTCCCCTTCGGCCACATCGATGACGTAGATGGTCAGATCCGCCAGCTCCGGGCTGAAGGTGGCGCTCAGGTTATCGCCGCCGCTTTCCACGAAGATAAGGTCGAGGTTACCGAACTTTTCACTCAGCGCTTCCACGGCGGCGAGGTTCATTGAGGCATCTTCGCGGATCGCCGTATGCGGGCAGCCGCCGGTTTCCACACCGACGATGCGTTCAGGCGCCAGCGCGCCCGCTTCGGTGAGGATGCGCTGATCTTCTTTGGTATAGATGTCGTTAGTGACCACCGCCAGCTGCCAGGTATCACGCATCGCTTTGCACAGCGCTTCCAGCAGAGCGGTTTTACCGGAGCCGACCGGGCCGCCGACGCCGACGCGCAGCGGGTGTTTATAAGAGTTCATGGCTTCTCCTAGGAACGGAATAATCGAGAGTATTGGGTTTCATGCCGGGCCGAGGCGATAGCGGCGAGCGGGGTGGCCGATCCGATATCGCCGTCCGGCGCGGCCAGCGCGCGGGGCATCTCGGCCGCGTAGTGGTCGCAAAGACGTAAAATCAGCTGCTGGGCGGCCTGCTGACCGAAGGGCACCAGCTTGACGCCGGCCATCACGGCGCTCTCAATCCAGCTGTAGCCCAGGCTAAGGGCCATCTCGGGCAGCGCGATGCGCCAGCGCATGCCGAGCCAGGCCATCCCGGCGAGCTGGCTTTGCTGGCACAGCGTGCGCCACGCCGGCGGACAGTCCGGCTGCCAGTCGCTCAGCAGACGGGCAAACGCCGCGCCGCGGTTGCGCTCTTCCTCCCGCAGTTCACGAGTTTCCCGGCAGGCCAGCAGATAGGCGGTCCAGCGCTGGGCCGCAGCGATATCGCCTTGTTCGCAGGCGCGGTACAGGCGGGCGAACAGCGGCAGGTCAACGGTAAAAAAGCCTTCCGTCATCTGGCGTCGCTGCCAGCGCTCGAAGGCCGCGACGTCCGGCACCCAGCCGGCTTCCACAGCCCACTCCAGCCCCTGGGACCAGCTGTAACCGCCTATCGGCAGGTTGCTGCTGGCCAGCTGCATCAGCCGCAGGCGTTGTTCCGCTGTCGACATGCTAGTGGCTGTGAGCGTGGTGGGCATGATGAGCATGATGATGACCGTGGCTTTCGCTGGCGTAAGCGCCGGCTTCCGGCTCGAACGGCAGCTGGCCAAAGGTCACCGTCAGGCCGAACTGGCGCAGCATATCGTCCAGCACGTGATCGTGATGGTAGCGCAGCTCGCCCGGCATGATCTGCAGCGGCACGTGACGGTTGCCGAGGTGGTAGCAGGCCTTCGCCAGCATAAACGGATCGTCGCAGCGCACTACCGACACCCCTTCATCAGCGGCAATCACCTGCACAAACTCGGTGCCTTCTTCGTTGCTGAGCACATCGCCGCCGCGCAGCAGCAGGCCGCGGGGCAGCAGCAGACCGGCTTCCCGGCCATCGTTGAGGGTGACCTTAACCCGGCTTTTGACGCGAACGTCAATCGGCAGCGTAACGCTGGCGGTCGCGGCGGCGGGGGTCTCCAGACGTTGAGTTAAATAAAGCATCCGCTCTCCTTAAAACAGAAAATATCGTTGCGCCATCGGCAGAACGTCTGCCGGCTCGCTGGTGATGAGTTCGCCATCCACCCGCACCTCATAAGTCTGCGCGTCGACGGTGATGTTAGGCTGCAGGCTGTTGTGCACCATGTCGGCTTTCTGCACCGTACGGCAGCCTTTTACCACGGCGATCGCGCTGCGCAGGTTCAGCCGTTCGGCAACGCCGTTGTCCGCCGCCGCCTGCGACAGGAAGGTGAGGCGGCAGTGATGGCGGGCGCTGCCCAGGGCGCCAAACATCGGACGGTAGTGCACCGGCTGCGGGGTCGGAATCGAGGCATTGATATCGCCCATCGGCGCGATGGCGATCATGCCGCCTTTGATCACGGTGGCCGGTTTCACACCAAAGAAGGCTGGTGACCAAACCACGAGGTCCGCCAGCTTACCCACCTCAATGGATCCGACTTCGTGCGCGATGCCGTGGGTCAGCGCCGGGTTGATAGTGTATTTGGCGATGTAGCGCTTCACACGGAAGTTGTCGTTATCCCCGGTCTCTTCCGCCAGCGCTCCGCGCTGCACCTTCATGCGGTGCGCCACCTGCCAGGTGCGGAGGACCACTTCCCCGACGCGACCCATGGCCTGCGAATCGGAGGAGGTGAGCGAGAAGGCGCCGAGGTCGTGCAGCACGTCTTCCGCGGCGATGGTTTCCCGGCGAATGCGCGATTCGGCAAAGGCCACGTCCTCAGCAATGTCCGGGTCCAGATGGTGGCAGACCATCAGCATATCGAGATGTTCATCGATGGTGTTGAGGGTGTAGGGCAGCGTTGGGTTGGTGGACGACGGTAAAATGTTCGGGTGGGCGCAGGCGGTGATGATGTCCGGCGCATGGCCGCCGCCGGCCCCTTCGGTATGGAAGGTGTGAATAGTGCGCCCGCCGATGGCGGCGAGGGTGTCTTCCACAAAACCGGACTCATTGAGGGTGTCGCTGTGCAGGGCGACCTGAATGTCCATTTCATCGGCGACGGTTAACGCACAGTCGATCGCCGCCGGCGTGGCGCCCCAGTCCTCGTGGATTTTCAGGCCAATGACGCCCGCCGCTACCTGCTCGCGCAGGGCATCCGGCTGAGAAACGTTGCCCTTGCCCAGCAGGCCGATATTGACCGGCAGGCTGTCGGCCGCCTGCAGCATGCGTGAGATATACCACGGGCCCGGGGTGCAGGTGGTGGCATGGGTGCCCGCGGCCGGGCCGGTGCCGCCGCCGACCATGGTGGTCACGCCGGAGACCAGCGCCTCTTCCGCCTGCTGCGGACAGATCCAGTGAATATGGGTATCGATCCCGCCGGCGGTGACGATCTTGCCTTCGGCGGCAATCACTTCCGTCGCGGCGCCGATGGGGATGGTGACGTTGGGCTGGATATCGGGATTGCCGGCTTTGCCGATGGCGAAGATCCGGCCGTCCTTCACGCCGATATCGGCCTTGACGATCCCCCAGTGATCAACGATCAGCGCGTTGGTGAGCACCAGGTCGACACAGTCGGCGGCCAGCATCTGTCCCTGACCCATCCCGTCGCGGATCACTTTGCCGCCGCCGAATTTGACCTCTTCTCCGTAGGTGGTCAAATCATCTTCCACCTCGATCCACAGCTCGGTATCGGCCAGGCGCACCTTGTCGCCGACGGTGGGGCCGAACATATCGGCATAGGCCTGGCGTGAAATATTACTCATCGTTTGCCTCCAGAGGGCCCATGACCTCGCCGCGGAAGCCGAAGACAGCGCGGTGACCGGCGAAGGCCACCAGCTCGACCTCGCGTTTCTGGCCGGGTTCAAAACGTACCGCCGTGCCGGCCGGGATATTCAGGCGATAGCCAGTGACCTGCTGACGGTCGAACTTCAGCGCCGGGTTGACCTCGGCGAAATGGTAGTGCGAACCGACCTGAATCGGTCGATCGCCGTGGTTCTCAACGACCACGCGGCAGGTCGCCCGGCCGGTATTCAGGGCTATCTGACCGGGCTTAACGTGATATTCACCGGGGATCATGGCGCTACCTCAGATTATCGGGTTGTGAACGGTGACCAGCTTCGAACCGTCCGGAAAGGTGGCTTCGACCTGGATATCCGGGATCATTTCCGGGACGCCCTCCATCACCTGCTCGCGGGTCAGGACGTGACGGCCTTCCTCCATCAGTGAGGCCACGCTTTTGCCGTCGCGGGCGCCTTCCATAATAAAGGCGCTGATGAGGGCCACGGACTCCGGATAGTTGAGCTTCAGGCCGCGGGCCAGGCGGCGTTCCGCCACCAGCGCGGCGGTAAACAGCAACAGCTTGTCTTTTTCTCGGGGGGTCAGTTCCATAACGTTCTCTTAAGTCAGCCAGATTCGGGGAAGTACGGGGGATTTGCCGGTGAGATGAGGGCGCAGAAACTGCCAGACGTCGCGCATCACCTGTTGGCAAATCAGATTATCGTCACTGAGGAAACGCACCGTCAGCAGGCGGTCGGTCAGGCTGGCGCCAGCGTAGAGACCGAGCGGCGCCAGCGCGTCGCGCACCCCGTCGAGCAGGGCATCGGTAGCCGGATAGCACAGCAAAGTGCCGACCCAGGGACATTCGGCGACGCTGGACAGCTCTCCCTCCTGCAGGTGCAGGCGCTCAACCAGCAGCGGTATCTCATCCACCCACACTTCCAGCCGGTTGCTGAGGGTGCCGTGGCTGAAGGTTTCACCAATCACCGGGCGGCCAAGGCAGAGCAGATCCCAGGCCAGCAGCGTGCTGGAGGCGCAAAGATGAAAGGTGGTGGACAGCCGGGCATTGGCCCCGGGAAAGAAGATGGCATCCTGCGGGAGCCACTCCAGGGTCGCCTGCGGGGCGAGGGTCAACTGCTGGCGCAATAGCGCTTGCGCACCGCTGCTGCGGTAAAACTTGCTGGCGCCAGGCATGGTTATCAGCGTATGGCAGCCGGGGTCAAGGTGGGCGCTAATTGTCAGCTCATCACCGCCGACGATGCCACCGGGCGGGTGAAGCAGATAGAGGTGACAGGTCTCTTCTTCCGGGTAAAACGGGCGCTGGACGGTCAGCGGGCCGACGTGTTGGGCGCTGGCGAGAACGGTCTTGCCTCCGGCCTGCTGAAAGCGGAGATCCAGCGTAGCCTGCCAGCCTTTTTTGAGTGGTGGTAACACGGTGCCGTGCAATGTTGCGCCCCTGCAAAATCAAGATAAAACAGCAGCAATGAGTATTGATCGGCGGGAGTTTATCCCGGTCATACGAAACGCTTATGTCATTCGTTACCCGGCGCGTCGCGACGGGCGCGAGGGGAAAGCGGTATAACCGCTCCGGATTATTCACCCGGATAATCTTTGCCGTCAATATCCTTATCCGCTGACTGGCCGCGGCGGATAAGGCGGGAGGGCGGGCCCGTCCCCGATGCCAGCAGGCGGCGGAACTTTTGCTTTTAGTTGCCGATAACGCGTTGTTATAAAAGGGGGATGCGGCGATTACCGCGTATCATGACGACGTGGAGCAAAAGTGCGGGTGAGA
>NZ_PJDK01000094.1:0-17490 GCF_002837615.1 Klebsiella sp. X1-16S-Nf21 | reverse complement strand
ATCACATCCGGCAGATTAGCGACCTCAAGCAGCGCCCGGGTACGAAAGATCGCCTGGGACTCTTCCACGCTCGGGCTGGTGACGTGTGCACCACGTTTGGGCGTTAAGGTGACCAGTTGCACAGCGGCGAGTCGTTGCAGCACCTTTCTGATGCCGGTGCGACTCACGGCGAACACCTCCGCCAGCGCCTCTTCCGGCAGTTTGCTGCCCGGAGGCAACTGATGTTCGACGATGGCCGTCATCAGCGCCTGGTAAATGCTTTCGTCCTTGTCCTGCAGCGCTGGCGCGGCCTGGAGACGATGTTCATTATTCATTAACCCACTCCGGTTTCACTTATCGATAGCAGATCGTATACATAAAATTTATTTTTTGTATACAATATTCATCATTCTGGCCTGGATCCTGCAATAGCCTCAGCAATCCATTTCAAAGGGTTTTCATTCAGAGGAGCAGGTTTCATGCCACATTCATCCCACACGCAGCAGAAGAAGACTCACGAGGCGGCCGCCAGCTACAGTCCGCGGCTATGTAATGAGGATCTGGCGCCCACCCGCGACCAGAACTGGAGCTGGTACAATATTTTTTCATTCTGGATGTCGGACGTGCACAGCATGGGCGGCTACGTAGTAGCGGCGAGCTTCTTTACGCTTGGACTGGCCAGCTGGCAGGTTCTGCTCTGCCTGCTGGTCGGCATCTGTATTGTGCAGCTGTGCGCTAACCTGGTGGCGAAGCCGAGCCAGATGGCCGGGGTGCCATACGCCGTTATCTGCCGTCAGGCGTTTGGCGTCTTTGGCGCCAATATCCCGGCGGTGATCCGCGGGCTGATCGCGTTCGCCTGGTACGGTATTCAAACCTATCTGGCGGCGAATGCCCTGATGCTGGTTCTGCTCAAGTTCTGGCCCTCCCTTGCCTCGCTGACCAACAGCAGCTTTCTCGGGCTGTCAACGCTCGGCTGGCTGTGCTTCGCCACCATGTGGCTGCTGCAGGCGATGGTGTTCTGGCATGGCATGAACGCCATCAAACGCTTTATCGATATCGCCGGTCCGGCGGTTTATGTGGTGATGCTGGCGCTGGCCGGCTGGATTGTATACAAGACCGGTCTGGATGGGATCTCCTTTACCCTCACCAGCAAATCCCTGAGCGCCGGCGAGCAGACCTGGCAGATGATCACCGCCACGGCGCTGGTCGTCTCCTACTTCTCCGGGCCGCTGCTTAACTTCGGTGACTTTTCCCGCTACGGCAAAAGCATGGGCGAGATCCGCCGCGGTAACCGCTGGGGTCTGCCGTTTAACTTCCTGCTGTTCTCGGTGGTCACCGTGGTGATTGTCTCCGGCACCCAGTCGCTGTTCGGCAAAATGATCACTGACCCGATCGAAACCGTCAGCCGCGTGGGTAACGATCTGGCGGTGGCCATTGGCCTGCTGACCATGATTACCGCCACCATCGGCATTAATATCGTGGCTAACTTCGTCTCTCCGGCCTTCGATTTTTCCAACTGCGCGCCACAGAAAATCAGCTTCCGTACCGGCGGGATGATTGCCGCGGTGGGATCGATACTTCTGACGCCGTGGAATCTGTTTAACTCGCCGGAGCTGATCCACTATACCCTCGACGTACTGGGCGCCTTTATTGGCCCGCTGTTTGGCATTCTGATCGCCGACTTCTACCTGATCAAACGCGGCCGGGTGTCGGTGGACGATCTGTTTGACGATACGCCGAAGGGCAAATACTGGTACCGCAACGGCTTTAACCCGAAAGCGATTGCCGCCCTGCTGCCGTCGGTGGGCCTGGGGCTGATCATCAGCTTTATTCCGGCCCTGCATGAAGTGGCGAACTTTAGCTGGTTTATCGGGGTCTTCCTCGGCGCCACCCTCTACCGCTGGTTGGCCCGCGACGAGCGTGAAGCACAGGCGACCGCAGCCTTTCATTCCGGCGCGGTAGCGCAAAAAGAGTAACCCTCCCCACCTGCCGCGGCGTCTGGCCGCGGCAGGCTGAAAACTGGCACCAATCTTGCTGTTTATCACTATTCCCAGGCGTTAAGAGAAGGCAGGTTCGATGATGGATTACCAGACCGCGGTACGCGGTGCATTTTTTGATATTGCCGGCGTGGCAGAGACCCCGGATGAGGTGGCTGCTCAGGCCCGTTATCTCGATGATGGCCTGTTGTTCTTGCGGGACGGGAAAATTATCGCGCTGCTGCCATGGCAGGAGGGTGAAGCCTTTCTGCATCCGCTGAAGGGCTATGTCGACCAGCGAGGCAAGCTGCTGCTGCCCGGGTTTGTCGATACCCACATTCACTATCCGCAGACGGAGATGATCGGCGCCTTTGGTGAACAGCTGCTGGAGTGGCTCACCACCTACACCTTCCCGGTGGAGAGTCAGTTTGCCGATGCGGATTATGCGCAGGAGATAGCGCAGTTTTTTGTTAACCAGTTGATTAGCCACGGCACCACCACCGCGCTGGTGTTTTGTACCCTGCACCCGGCTTCGGCCGAGGCGCTGTTCAGCGAGGCGCTGCGTCTGAATATGCGGCTGATCGCCGGCAAAGTGATGATGGATCGCCATGTGCCAGATTATCTGTGCGAAACCGCCGGTGAGAGCTACGAGCAGACCCGTGAGTTGATCCTCCGCTGGCATCAGCGCGGGAGGCTGGGCTATGCCATCACCCCGCGCTTTGCCCCTACCTCGACACCGGCGTTGCTGGAGGCCGTGCAGCGCCTGCGGACTGAGTTTCCCGACACCTGGCTGCAGACACATCTCAGTGAAAACCGCGAGGAGATCGCCTGGGTTAAACAGCTGTGGCCTGAGCATGCGCGCTATCTGGATGTCTATCATCACTATCAGCTCACTGGCGAACGCAGCGTGTTTGCTCACGGGATCCATCTCGATGATGCCGAGTGGCAGTGCCTGCATGACACCGGGTCCGCCGTCGCCTTCTGTCCGACCTCGAATCTGTTTCTCGGCAGCGGACTGTTCCGCCTGCCCGCCTGCTGGCAGCACCAGGTGCGGATGGGCATTGGCAGCGACGTCGGGGCTGGCACCACCTTCAGCATGCTTCGGACGCTGGGCGAGGCCTACAAGGTAGGACAACTGCAAAGCTATCGCCTGCGCGCCAGCGAGGCCTTCTATCACGCCACCCTCGGCGGGGCGCGCGCCCTGCGGCTGGAGGATAAAATTGGCAATTTTCAGCCGGGCAAAGAGGCAGATTTTGTGGTGATTGACCCGGCGGTCACCCCGCTGCATCGTCTGCGCACAGGCCGCTGCCATGACATTTATGAGCAGTTGTTCGTGCTGATGACCCTGGGAGATGAACGCAATATCAGCGAGACGTGGGTGAATGGCGAGCGGGTGTGGTGTCAGGATTGACCCTCACCCTGGCCCTCTCCCAAAGGGAGAGGGAACCGTTCGGTCATCGTTGCGACGCTGGCACGCCTCCAGGCCCTCTCCCGGAGGGCCTTTGAATTGCCTGGCACCAGAATTTGGGTAATCAAAAACTCATTGCCAGGCCTACGCCATAGCCCGTGGTGTTATTGCCGAACATATAGCGCGCCACCAGTCGGGTGCGGGTGATAAAGACCGGGTATTTACTGCTGTCCAGCTCGAGGCCAACCCCCAGGGAGGTCAAACCGGTAAAGCCCAGCGCCCCTCGCTGCTCGCCGAGAAATTCAGTATGCGCCCCCTCCAGCACATAACGCAGCGGGTTGCCCAGCAGCGTCCAGTCGGCTATCGGCGCGCGGCGGCGCAGATACAGGCCGAGATTCTCCGCGCTGGCCTCGCCCTGCACCACCTCGGCGCTACTGCCGAAACTTTGCAGATGCATATAGGAGTAACGCAGTTCGGCATCAATATCCTGGGTGGCAGAGAAGCGTTCGTAATCCAGCATCAGTGCCCCGCCCAGCCCCCAGGCGTTGAACCGACCGCCGTCGAGAAATTGCAGATCGGCGTTGGTTTTTCGCTCAATTGCCCAGCTGCCAATACGCGCATCGCTGGCCAGGGTACCGAGCATCACATTGACGATCGGCCGCAGCACCAGGTTGCCTCCGAGGCTGTCCCGGTGCAGCGAAAAATCCCAACCGACGCCGCCGGTGGTGGTCAGACTGTTCCATTTGGTCGGCACATTCCGCGTCTGTTCGCCATTGCTGACCACAAAGCGCGGGTCGTAACGGCTGTAACCCATCGTACCTTCAAGGTACAGAGGAAACGACTCGCTGAGGGTTGCCCCGCCGCCAAACTGGGTGATGGCCAGATTATGTTTGTCGTTGCTGCCGGAACCAATGTTGAGATCGCTGGCGGTCACGTCAGGGACGACGGTATAGCTCATCAGAGTCAATACGGCATCGGCACGCTGTTTGATGGCGTGGCCGTTCGCCGCCAGCGTCGCTGGCGCGGAAAGCGAAAGTACCGACAGGAGAACGAAAAGACGCACCATATGTCGTTTGCCACCTCAGCGACAGGCTAACAATATTGCCACCTAAATCAGCAGGCTGGCGTTCACTCAGTATAGTCGATGAGTCAGCCTGCGCGTCCGGCGGGGAGAAAAAGCATCGGGCTGGTCAGGCCGCGCCTCCGCGGCTATGCAGCAGTTCCACATTTTCAAACGGCAGGCGCGAGACCCGGTTGCGCCCACCATTTTTGGCCACATACAGCGCTTTATCGACGCGGGAAAAAAGCTGATCAATCGCTTCCCCGTCATGGTGTTCGGCCACGCCGATGCTCACCGTCACCGACAGCGTCTGATACTCGCTGACCGCCTGGCGGATCCCTTCCGCCAGTATCAGGGCGCGCGCTATCGGCGAATGGGGTAAAAAGAGCAGAAACTCTTCTCCCCCCCAGCGATAAATTTTATCTTCGCGATCCACCGACGTTTCCAGAATGCGGGAGATCACCAGCAGGACTTCATCCCCTTTTTGATGACCGTGAATATCATTAATGCTCTTGAAATGATCGATATCGATTAACAGCAGACAAAAGCCTTGCGCGATAAATGACGGCGCCTCGACGAGGCGATAAAATTCACGGCGATTAAGCAATCCGGTGAGCGGATCGTGGGCGGCAGAGAATTCCAGCTCTTTTTTCAGATGCACTTCTTCGGTGATATCGTGAATAATGCATAGCATCAGTCGAATATTATAAAGCACTACGGGCCCGGCGTAGGTTTGGACATGGCGCAGCGTACCGTCGGCTAAAATATGCGTAAAATTAAGCGGTTTATGCCCGCCAGGCATATTGGCAATATTATTCATGATGGGGATCACGTCCCGACCAAGGGTATTAATTTGCCAGGTATGTTTATTGCGCATTTCCTCATCGGAATAATGATAAAAACGCAGCGCCGCAATATTGGCATCGACAATTCGACCATCCTTACTGGGATCGAACAATAGCATCGGCGCGGTATTGGTCATAAAAAAACGGGCAAAAAAACCATTGTTGCGTCGCTGATAACGGCGGGAGCCGGTATGAATGGATTGATTTTGCGCCAGCAGCTTCACGGCTTCAAACAGCAATAAGGTACCGCTGTCGTCGGTGTCGACCAGGGTGGTTTTACAATATACCGACTGCAGGCCCTTGCCCGTCTGTAACGTCCAGACTTCAAATATCTCGGTCATCGTATCGAGATAGCGAAGATAATGTTGTAACTGCGTTTCAGGACAGGTCGAATAGATACCGTTACGCATCTCCTTCAGCGACATATCGCCGCTCAATGTCCGGGAAGCCGGATTGGCATAGACCACACTTTCAGTAAAAGGATGGACTACCCATATCGGGGTGCTTAATACATCAAAAACAGCCAGTTCTTTTAATAACATACAGGCCCCAAACCGACCAATTCCCGGCGCAGAAGCGACACATAACGATATGCGTCCCTGACGCTGGTATAAAGTGATAACAAAGAAACCGAATAGCCTTAATGACGCGCGTGCGCGGCAAGTATAGTCGGTTCTGCACGCAGCGACGCCCACCCGAGGCGACTTTGCGCGTGGTTTAACCGTCTGGATGCGATAATGTCTTTTTTATTAATTCTATTTCAACAGCATAGCAGCAATACCAGAACTGGTAGTCGCTTTTGATCACAGAGTGTGTCTATCGGTCTTTTCGCCCGTTGGCTGCGTATTGGCTTTGTCCAGGATGCCCGCATTGCGGCTTTTATGCCCAGACTAATCGTGATAGTTTCTATCATAACTCTCATCACAAACGGCCATCATAGTGAAAAAATCCGCTACTAAAATCACGCTTGCCGATATCGCACGTGAAGCCAACGTCGGTATTGCCACCGTCGACCGGGTGCTCAACAAGCGTGCGGCGGTGAAGGAGTCCACGGCATTGAGCGTACTGGAGGCGGCACGACGACTGGGGTTTACCCTCGAGCAGCCCCACTATCGCCTGGCGGCGGGGAAAGCGCCGGTCACGGTCAGAATGGGGTTTATTCTGCTGCAGGAGACCCACTCCTTCTACCTGCCGCTGGCCCAGGCGCTGACGCGAGAGGCCGCCCCATGGCTACCGGCGGGCCAGGTGCCGGTGATACTGCATTTTGCCATCGATGCGGTGGAAGCGATGGCTCAGGCCATTCACCGGCTAAGTGACGAAGTGGACGTGTTAGGCCTGGTGGCGCTGGACCACCCGCTGATTCGCCACGCGGTGGCCCGGGCTGCCGCCCGTGGCGTTCGCGTGTTCACCCTGCTTTCGGATCTGTCGGTCCCTCAGCGCAGCGGATATATCGGCCTCGATAATCAAAAAGCCGGGCGCACTGCGGCCTGGTTTATTGAGCGCTTATGTCGGGGTAATGGCGAAATTGGCATTATCATTGGCGACAATCGTTTTACCTGTCAGGAAAGCTGTGAGATCAGCTTCCGCTCCTGCCTGCGTGAACAAGGCATGGGGCAGCAGATCCTGGAGCCGGTTCGCAGCCATGAACGGGCGGATATCGCCAGGAGCGTGACGGAGCAGATGCTGAGTCAGTACCCGGCCCTGCAGGCAATCTATGCCCCCTGCGGCGGCGTCGAAGGCATTGTCGAGGCGCTGCGCGACAGCGGCCGTCAGCAGGCGATCACCCTGGTCTGTCACGGCCCGCTAAACGACAGTGAACTGGCCCTGATCGATGGCACCATCGACATCATGCTTAACCACCGGCTGGATGCGTTTGCCGCCGCCACGCTACGCACCATAACGGACGCGGTTTCGCGCTCGCCGAGCGAGGTGATTTCTCTCCCTCAGCCTTTCGATATCATCACCAAAGAAAATATGTAAACTCCCGGCCCCGCCGCCGCCGGGGTCAGTTAACGGGCAGACCGCGCCCGCCCTCAATTTGATAAAAAACTATCAAAAACACCATCAATACAAAGCATGATGGCCATCAAAAAATCATCATTCCATCATTGTTGAGAATGAAATATTTATTCAATACTCAGCGGCATCCCCTGTGTAAAAAGGAAGCCAACATGACACTCTCAATCGCCAATGCCCCCTGCAGCTGGGGCGTGGATGACCCGAAAAACCCTGACCTTCCCGCCTGGGCTACCGTGCTGAAGGAGGCGGCGCAGGCCGGCTATCGCAGCATTGAGCTGGGGCCCTGGGGCTACCTGCCCACCGACCCGGCCAGCCTGCGCGCGGCGCTGGAGCAGCATCAGTTGTCGCTGGTGGCCGGTACGATCTTTGACGATCTGGTCAGTGAGGCCCATTTCCCCACCCTGGTGGCGCTGACCCATCAGATCTGCCGCAATCTGTCGCAGGTTCCGGCCGCCGAACCCACGCCAGGGCATCCTGTTCAGCCGCCTTACCTGGTAATTATTGATTTCGGCAACCCTGAACGGGCGCGCTTTGCCGGGCGCGGCGCGCTGGCTCCGCGACTCGATGACAAAGACTGGCAGCGCATGATGGCGCACATTACCGCCCTCAGCACCCTCGCCTGGCAGGAGTACGGTGTGCGGGCGGTTATCCATCCCCACGCCGGGGGCTGCATCGAATTTGCGGATGAAATCGAGCGGCTGGCGAACGATATTCCACACGACGTCGCGGGATTGTGTCTGGATACCGGGCATCTCTACTACGCCGGTATGGATCCGCTCGACTGGCTGGATCGCTATTACGCACGACTCGACTACCTGCACTTCAAGGATGTGGATCCGCAGGTTTACCAGCGCGCCCTCGCCGAGGGCATCGACTTTTTCACCGCCTGTGCCGAAGGGGTAATGTGCCCGCTCGGCAGCGGCGCCATTGACTATCCGGCCATCAAACACTTTCTCGCCCGCCGAGGATATCAGGGCTGGATAACCATTGAACAAGAGCGCGACCCGCGCCATGCCGCAGGCAGCCTGCAGGCGGTCACGGAAAGTCTGCGCTATCTGCGCGACGTGGGATTCTGACAGGAGACGCAACATGATTAACGGTTTAAAACCTCTCGATCGCACTCTGCGCTGGGGCATGGTCGGCGGCGGCGGTAGCAGCCAGATCGGCTATATTCACCGCTCAGCGGCGCTGCGTGATAATACCTTTACGCTGCTGGCCGGCGCCTTTGATATTGATGCCGAGCGCGGACGCCAGTTCGGCCAACAGCTGGGGGTGGATCCCGAGCGCTGTTACGCCGACTACCAGAGCCTGTTCCGCGGCGAGGCGGAGCGTCCGGACGGCATTCAGGCGGTGTCGATTGCCACGCCAAATAACACCCATTATGCCATCTGCCGGGCAGCGCTGGAGGCTGGGCTGCACGTGGTGTGCGAAAAGCCGCTGTGCTTCAGCAGCGAGGAAGCAGACGAACTGGTGGCGCTCAGCCAGCGGCAGCACAAGATCATCGGGGTGACCTACGGCTATGCCGGCCACCAGCTGATCCTGCAGGCCCGACAGATGATCGCCGACGGGCTGCTGGGCGACATCCGTATCGTCAATATGCAGTTTGCCCACGGTTTTCACGCCCAGCCCGTGGAGCTGGAAAACGCCAGTACGCGTTGGCGGGTCGATCCTCGCTTTGTCGGCCCCAGCTATGTTCTGGGCGACCTGGCCACTCATCCACTGTTTCTGGTTGAAACCATGGCTCCGCAGCTGAACATCACCCGGCTGATGTGCGCCAGACAAAGCTTCGTCAAAAGCCGCGCGCCGCTGGAAGATAACGCCCATGTGCTGATGGAGTATGACAACGGCGCCGTTGGCTCGCTGTGGAGCTCCGCCGTTAACTGCGGCTCCATGCACGGACAAAAGGTGCGTATCGTCGGTGAAAAAGCCAGTCTCGAATGGTGGGATGAACAGCCCAACCAGCTGCGCTATGAAATCCAGGGCGAGCCGGTGCGTATCCTCGAGCGCGGCATGGACTATCTCGATCCGCTGGCGCGTCAGGATGACCGCATCGGCGGCGGCCATCCGGAGGGACTGTTTGAGGCATGGTCGAATCTCTATCGCCGTTTCGCCATCGCCATGGATGCCGCCGACCGTCGCGACGAAGCGCTGCTGGCCGACTTCTGGTATCCGGACGCTCGCGCCGGCGCGTTCGGCGTGCGCTGGGTGGAAAACTGCGTACGGTCTGCCGACAACGGCGCCTGCTGGGTCGACTTCCGCTAACTCACTGGCTCAGGGCGCTCGCCCTGAGCCTTTATGGCTATTTTTCAATTCGTGCCAGCTGGGTCTTATCCGCCTCACGTGCGCTATCCGCCAGCGCCTGGAACGCGCCGGCGCCATAGTATTGCGCGGGAACCGGCAGCGCCTGCATATCATGCCCTGGGTAGATCTGCAGTTCGCCGAGGTCGCGTAAGCGGAACCCCCCAACCTGCTCCGGCATGGTCAGGCGATACGGCGGCAGGGTTTCGAAAGGGACCGGCGTCGGCAGCCGATTTTCCTGCAGATCGTAGTTACGTTTCAGCACCAGAAACTTATCCGGCACCCGCCGGTGACTGTTCCACCAGTCGCCGTCGATCCGCTGAAACATCGCTTCCGTCTCCCCTCTCGTCGCCACCATCAGTCGGGTCAGCGCCTGTTTCAGCGCCGTATCCATGGCCTGGTTATAGTCTTCCAGCGAACCACCGTGGCCGCTGAGGATCACGTTAATCGCCAGCCTGGCGCCGAGTAAATTGGAGTAGAGATCCTCCGGCGAAAAAGCGGAGATCTCCTCAGAAAACCCGGGGACCGACTGGAAGCCATACCACTGGGCAATCTCATGCCATTGGGCAATTTCGAAGGCCAGATGACCCGCCAGCCAGGCGGCCAGCTGATAGCGCTGCCTGACGCCCGCCGGCGGCGTAAAGGCATTCAGCTGAACGCGGCGTACGCCCAGCTCTTCACTGTAGAAGATCCGCCCCGCCTGGCCCAGCGTCGGCGCAATACGATTGAACAGATAGAAGGTGTAGTCCGCCGTATCGCGCACATGGGCGATATCAATAAACCCGCCGCGACGGGTATAGATGAGCCCGTTCTGCTCCTCGCTGAGCCCCAGCAGGTTTTTCACCGCCCCGAACGCGCTATCGTTGTAATGGTGCTTGCCCAGCGTATCCAGGGTCAGCACATTGCCAATCTGGTATACCGGGATCGGGATGCCCACCGCGCGCACGTGCAGGTCGTAACCAAAAGCGCAGCACGGTCGCAGCGACTCCGGCGGCGGCAGCTCACCCAGGGTGGGCACCGGATGGATCGCCGTCACAGCGGGCAGCACCGGATCCTGCGCCAGCGCCGGCAGCGACAGTGCAAACAACAGCCATAAGGCTTTACGCATCAACAGCCTCTCCACAACAACAAAAGAGCGCGCATCTTACCGGCAGATGGCGCCAGCAGTTTTAGTTAAAAACGGTATTCACCGGAGACAAAGAAGCTATTGCGCTCGTTAAAACCAAATTCAGTCAGCACGTTAAAGTTTTTGGTGACTTCATACTGGGCGCCAATCAGCATATTCCAGGGTGAGGTTAGCTTCTGCTTGACGTCGAATTTCCCCTCGCCGTCTTTATTGACTGCGGCAATCAGGGGCTGAAGCTCTGGCGGCATATGCAGGTCGGCCAGATCGCCTTTAAACTCCTGCTGCACGTCCTGATACATGCTCCCGACCCACAGGCTGAGGTGGGACGGCCCGTCGATCCCCTGAAAACTGAAGCGGTAGCCGACGCGCGGCGAGACGGTGACCGCCGAGATGCTGCCGTCGAGAATATCGAAATCGGTACGGGTGTAGTTAGTGTCTACTAACCCGAACCAATTGCCGTATCCCCCGGCGAGCGTAAAGCCGGTTCCCCAGGTGGTTCCTTTGAAATCAAGCGTAAAATCAATATTCTGCAGTTTTCCGCTCTGATAAAGCTGGTGAACCGCGCCGGCGATCACCCGATCCAGACCGCGAAACTGCGAAGGATCCGAATCCACGGAGACCTGGGAGACAGACGACCCGCGGGTATGCCCCACCAGCCCGTAAACGTTGAGAAACGGAAAGACCCACATATCGAGGCGCAGGTTTTCGGTTTTGCTCTTCTCGCGGGTGTGCCCGGCATCGATGGCGAACATATCGCTGGGAATGGGATGGTTGCCCAGCTTAAGCCCGGAAAAGGTAATACTGTC
This sequence comes from Klebsiella sp. X1-16S-Nf21, assembly GCF_002837615.1. NCBI lineage: Bacteria > Pseudomonadati > Pseudomonadota > Gammaproteobacteria > Enterobacterales > Enterobacteriaceae > Klebsiella > Klebsiella sp. X1-16S-Nf21. The sequence continues at coordinate 5,973 of NZ_PJDK01000094.1, read as the reverse complement.
GACCATGATATCCTGACGGATATTCATATAGCTCAGGTTGACGCCGTAGGGTAACGGGATCGAATACCCCCGGGCGCGTGCCTCATCGCCCCATATCGGAAAATAGCTGTCGCTCTCGCTCTGCTCCGCGGCCGACGCGCCACAGGCCGCCAACAGCAGCGTTAACACCGTTCCGGATGCTCTCATTGTTATTCTCATGTGTAGTTATAAACCCGAACCGACATTGCAATAGACCGCCTGCTCATGCTCACTGAACGCCACGTCAATCCCGGTACGCAAACCGTACTGCCGTGCAATCAGGTAACGAAAACCGGCCCCCCATGCCACCTCTGACTGTTCCGCTGGCGTGCGCGCCGCGCACCCCGCGCCAACGAATCCCTGCAGGATCCAGCGCGGGGTGAAGGCCCAGGGAGGTTTGCGCCGTGACCACGTCGTCGCCCTGATAGCGGTAGCGCGAAATAGGGACATCAAAGGGTTATCATGGTGGATGAATGACTGATTAATGGCCCGCGACCGCCAGTGCGGACAACAGGAATTTCATGCTTACTCCGGGGCTTTGGGGACGCACGACACGCCTCACGAACAGTATTAACGCGACGGGGTAATGAAAATATAACGTATGAGAATAATGCTCACCAACGCGCAGTCGCCTGTTTTTCGGGTATTTTTAAACGAAAAAGTGCTGGCTATCACAGAAAAATGCCATCGCGATACAGGGCAGCGCGGTGATTGTATTCAAAAGGTGAATATCGTATAACATAGCGCTACCGAGGGGTGTCCCGTGAGGGCTGAGATGGCGCAAGCCGAACCCTTTGAACCTGATCTGGGTCATGCCAGCGAAGGGACGGGTCGGCAATTTTGCCTGCATTACCGCCATTGCCTGTTCACACCCCTGCACGCCCGGATCTCCCCTGAATATCTGGAGGTCCTGTGATAATTCCCGCGTTTAGCCATGGTCTTTATGGCCGTTTACGCCAGCTGGCCGCCGCTGACTGGCAGCACTATGTGGCGCATCCTTTCGTCCAGCAGCTTGCCGAGGGCACCCTGGCGGAAAGCGCATTTCGTCGCTACCTGACCCAGGATTATCTGTTTCTGATCCACTTTGCCCGCAGCTATGCGCTGCTGGTGAGTAAACTGCGCACGCTGCCGGAGATGCGGGCCGCGGCCGCCTCAATGAACGCCATCCTCAACGAACTGCCGCTGCACGTCGGTTACTGCGCTCAGTGGGGCATTAGCGAGCAGGAGATGGCTACCCAGCCTGAAGCGCCGGAAACCATTAACTATACCCGCTACGTGCTGGATATTGGCCACTCGGGTGATGCGCTGGATCTGCTGGTCGCGCTGATGCCCTGCGTGGCCGGTTATGCGGAAATCGGTCTCGGCCTGCTGCAGCATCCCGCCACCCGACTGGACGATAACCCCTACGCCTCGTGGATCCGCAACTATGGCGATGAAGGCTATCTGCACGGCGTCAATGCCGCGCTGGCGCTGCTGGAAACGGTATGGCAGCAGCGCGGGAGCGAGGCCCGGATCACTGAGCTGAGCGAGATTTTCACCACCGCCACCCGCCTTGAGGCGCAGTTCTGGCAGATGGGCCTCAACGCGACGGCGGAGACCCGGGCGTGACGGCGCCGGGTATCGAGGTCCGTGGCCTGAGCCTGCATTTCGGCGACCGTCGGTTGTTCGACAACCTGTCGTTTACGGTCCCCGGCGGGCAGTGGGTGTCGCTCCTCGGCGCCAGCGGCGCCGGCAAAACCAGCCTGCTGCGGGTGATGGCCGGTCTGGCGCCCGCCACCCGGGGAGAAGTGGTCGCCAGCGATGGGCAGCCTATTCAGGGCCGTCTGGCGTGGATGGGGCAGAAAGATCTGCTCTACCCCTGGCTGAGCGTCCGGGACAACGTCGCCCTCGGCGCGCGGCTGCGCGGTGAAAAAGTCGATCGTGCCCGGGTCGCCGCCCTGCTTGATCAGGTTGAGCTCTCGTCCTGCGCCGACGCCCGGCCGGCAACCCTCTCCGGCGGCATGCGTCAGCGCGCCGCGCTGGCCCGCACCCTGTATGAGGATCGCCCCATCGTGCTGATGGATGAGCCTTTCTCGGCGCTGGATACCCTCACCCGCACGCGCATTCAAACTCTGGCAGCCACCCTGCTGGCTGGTCGCACGGTGGTGCTGATCACCCACGATCCGCAGGAGGCCTGCCGGCTGAGCCACCGCCTGCTGGTCCTCTCGGCGGCCGACGGCGACATCGATGACAGCCATCACCTTGCCGGCACACCTCCGCGCGCGCCGGACGCGCCCGATCTCTTGATTAGCCAGGCCGCCCTGCTGCAGCAACTGATGAGGGCCCATCCATGACCGGACGTCTCTGGCGGGGAGGTATGGTGTTCTGCGGCCTAATGATCCTCTGGGGTCTGGCCAGCCGCAGCGGCATTCCTCACTTTCTTTTACCCTCCCCGATGGCGGTCGCCGAGGCGCTGTGGGTTAATCGCGCCTATCTCGGCTGGCACACGCTTATCACGCTCAGTGAGATCCTGAGCGGCCTGGCGCTGGGCGTGACGCTCGGTGTCACCCTGGCGCTGGGTATGATCCTCTCTCCGCGTCTGCAGCGCTGGCTGATGCCGCTGGTCCTCACCAGTCAGGCGATCCCGGTCTTTGCCCTCGCCCCGCTGCTGGTGCTGTGGCTGGGCTTTGGCATGAGCGCCAAAGTGGCAATGGCCGTGCTGGTGATTTTCTTTCCAGTGACTTCCGCCTTCTTTGATGGCTTGCGACGGGTCAACCAGGAGTATCTCGATCTGGCGCGCAGCATGAACGCCTCCTTCGGCGCTCAGCTGCGGCATGTCCGCCTGATGGCTGCCCTGCCTGCGCTGGGCTCGGGCCTGCGGATGGCGGCGGCGGTGGCGCCCATCGGCGCGATTATCGGCGAATGGGTCGGCTCCGCTGAGGGGCTGGGCTACGTCATGCTCAATGCCAATGCGCGGCTGCAAACCGATATCTGCTTCGCCGCGCTGTTTATTTTAGTGCTACTGACCCTCCTGCTGTGGCTGGCGGTAGATACCCTGCTACACCGGCTGATCGACTGGTCACCGGAATAAAGATGAAGTAATAAAGGAAAACAGATGAAAAAGTCGCTTTTCGCCGGGGCAACCCTGACGGCCCTGGTCAGCGGCCACGCGCTGGCCAATGAACCGCTGACGCTGGTGCTGGACTGGTACATTAACCCCGACCATGCGCCGATTATGGTGGCCGAGCAGATCGGCGCCTTTAAGGCTCAGGGGCTGGACGTCAAGATTGTCCCTCCCTCCGATCCCGCGCTGCCTCCCCGCATGGTGGCCGCCCGTCAGGCGGATCTGGCCATCACCTACCAGCCGCAGGTGCACTTCTTCGCTGACGAAGGGTTACCGCTGGTGCGCGTCGGGACCCTGATTAACTCGCCGCTGAACACGGTGATCGCTCTCAACAAGCAGATCAAAACTCCGGCAGATCTGCAAGGTAAGAAGGTGGGCTATTCGGTCAGCGGCATTGAGCAGGCCACCCTGTCGACCATGGCGCAACACGCGGGGATCGATCCGGCCAGTATCAAACTGGTTAACGTCAATTTCCAGCTGACCAGCGCCCTGCTGGCGGGCCAGGTGGACGCGGTTATCGGCGGCTACCGTAATATAGAAGCGCAGGAGCTGAAGCTGCAGGGCAAAACGCCGGTAGTGATGAACGTCGAAGATTACGGCGTGCCGGCCTATGACGAGCTGGTGATTGTCGCCCATCGCGACGCGATTCATGAGGCGAAGATCCGTAAATTCCTCACCGCCCTGCAGGCCGGTGTGAGCTATCTGCGCGCCCATCCCCAGGAGAGCTGGGAGGCGTTCGCCGCCGCCCACCCGGAGCTGAAAACCGAACTCAACCACCAGGCGTGGCTGCAAACCGTGCCGCTGTTCGCCACCGATCCGGCGGCGCTGGATAAACCGCGCTACGAAGCTTATGAACAGTTTTTATATAACAATAAGTTGGTGAAAAAAGTCACACCTTTAACAAATTATGCGGTGGAACTGCATTGAGACTTGCTATCGCTGACGGAAGGCATTCCGTCAGCGTTTTAACGCAGCGGCAATAAAAATATAGAGACTTTCTCACTAATAATTACACTTTAAAGGGTTATCGTGACACGCAGTTGTTCTATTATAATTCAGCAGGTTACGTTAATTATTGCCCCGGTAAGAATAACGTCAAAATAACGCAATCAATAAAACGTTGAATGCGGATTTAAAAAGCCATATATTGTGCGCGCTTTATGAATGCCAATTCAATTCCTTAGACCAATTATTCAACCAGCGTTCAACCGCAATGCTGGTTGTGGGAGTGATATGATGACGGATAAAGTCCGTATTGATACTTTACGTGCCGATTTATTAGACGCAAACAACGAAACCTTTTTGGCCCGTCAGGCCGAATTCGAATCGAATGTCAGGAGTTACCCGCGTAAGTTACCGCTGGCTATCACTAAAGCTGAAGGCGTGTGGCTGACGGATGCGGATAACAAACAGTACCTGGACTGCCTCGCGGGCGCCGGTACTCTCGCTCTGGGCCACAACCACCCTGATGTATTGCAGAGCATCCAAAGTGTCATTACCAGCGGCTTGCCGTTACATACCCTCGATCTGACTACCCCGTTAAAAGATCGTTTCTCCGAATACCTGCTCTCTTGCCTGCCGGGCGAAGGGAAAGAGTATTGCCTGCAGTTCACCGGTCCTTCCGGCGCTGACGCCGTGGAAGCCGCGCTGAAACTGGCGAAAAAATACACTGGCCGTACGGCGGTGATCAGCTTCTCCGGCGGCTATCACGGGATGACCCATGGCGCGCTGTCCGTCACTGGCAACCTGTCGCCGAAAGCGGCGGTTAACGGCATGATGCCGGAAGTCCAGTTCATGCCTTACCCGCACCTGTATCGTTGCCCGCTGGGCATCGGCGGCGAAGCCGGCGTGAAAGCCCTGACCTACTACTTCGAAAACCTGATCAACGACGTGGAGAGCGGCGTCCGTAAACCGGCGGCGGTGATCCTCGAAGCCGTGCAGGGTGAAGGCGGCGTGAACCCGGCGCCGGTCGAGTGGCTGCAGCGCATCCGCAAAGTGACCGAAGAGCATGGCATTCTGCTGATCGTCGATGAAGTGCAGGCTGGCTTTGCCCGTACCGGTAAATTCTTCGCCTTCGAGCACGCCGGTATCCAGCCGGACATCATCGTGATGTCGAAAGCGGTCGGTGGCGGTCTGCCGCTGGCGGTGCTGGGCATTAAAAAACAGTTCGACGCCTGGGAACCGGGTCACCACACCGGCACCTTCCGCGGCAACCAGCTGGCGATGGCTACTGGTCTGACTACCCTGCGTCACCTGCGCGACAACAAGATTGCCGACAAAGTCGCTGCCCAGGGCGAGTGGCTGAAAGGCAAACTGGCCGAGCTGCAGAAGCGCTACCCGGTCATTGGCCACGTACGTGGTCTTGGTCTGATGATCGGTATCGAAATCGTCAAGCCGAACGAAGCGCAGGATCACATGGGCTGCTACCCGGCTGACGGCGAACTCTCTGCCCTGCTGCAGAAGAAATGCTTCGAAGCGGGCCTGATCCTCGAGCGCGGTGGTCGTCACGGCTGCGTGCTGCGTCTGCTGCCGTCCCTGCTGATCAGCAACGCGGAACTGGATGTGTTCCTCGACAAATTTGAACAGGCCCTGCTGGCCGCCGGCGTAAAGCCGGTCTGAGTGGAGTCAGTGACCACCATGTCCACATTGAATCCGATTCTTGCTGGTTCAGCGCAGAGCGTTGAAGCCTATCAGCAGGTTATCGAGCAGACCAGCCAGGCCGTTGTGCAGTGGCTGAAGCAACCTGAGATGTATCAGGGGAAAAGCGTTGACGAGCTGCGTGAGCGTATCTCCCTTGAATTTAACGAACAGGGTTTGGGTAACCAGGCGGCGATTGATCGTGCGATCGAGTA
>NZ_PJDK01000093.1:0-17498 GCF_002837615.1 Klebsiella sp. X1-16S-Nf21 | reverse complement strand
CGGGATATCCCGCCGGCCTGGGATATGGCGTTACTGAAAGCGCCGGTCACGGCGATAAAAGATCCGGCGACGTTCCGCACCGGCTGGGGCGTGCTGCTGCTGTTGCTGGTCGGCTTTTTCGTTCTTGACCCGCTGGGGATCCTGGTCAGCGCCATCGCGGCGCCGGGAGCGGGGATCCTGTTTGCTGTCGCGAAGCGCGGGCGGGTGATTAACACCGGCAAGGTGCTGCGCGGCGCCCCGTGGCAGATCGTGATCTTCTCGCTGGGAATGTATCTGGTGGTGTATGGCCTGCGAAACGCCGGGTTAACGGATTATCTGACCACGGTGCTGAACATGCTGGCGGAGCGCGGGCTCTGGGCCGCGACGCTGGGCACCGGTATCCTGTCGGCCTTCCTCTCTTCAATAATGAATAATATGCCCAGCGTACTGGTCGGCGCCCTGTCGATTGATGGCAGCGCGGCAACAGGGACGATCAAAGAGGCCATGATTTATGCCAACGTCATCGGCTGCGATCTGGGGCCCAAGATCACGCCAATTGGTAGCCTGGCCACGCTGCTCTGGCTGCATGTGCTGGCGCAGAAGCACATCACCATCGGTTGGGGGTATTATTTCCGCTGCGGCATTACCATGACCCTGCCGGTGCTGCTTGTGACGCTGGCCGCGCTGGCGCTGCGTCTCTCCTTCAACCAGCCATGAGAACGTACTATGAGCATCACCATTTACCATAACCCTGACTGCGGCACTTCGCGTAATACCCTGGCGCTGATCCGCAACAGCGGCGCTGAGCCCACCATTATCTATTATCTGGAGACGCCGCCATCGCGCGATGAGCTGCGCCAGCTGATCGCCGCGATGGCGATCCCGGTACGTGCCCTGCTACGGAAAAACGTTGAACCCTACGACGCGCTGTGGCTGGCGGAAGACCGGTTTACTGACGATCAGTTAATCGACTTTATGCTTCAGCATCCGATCCTGATTAACCGTCCGATCGTGACAACGCCGCGGGGCACCCGACTCTGCCGCCCGTCAGAGGTGGTGCTGGAGATCCTGACGGCGTCGCAAAAAGGCGCGTTCGTGAAGGAAGACGGTGAGCCAGTCATTGATGCCGCAGGGCAGCGTGTGAAATAACTCGCGAAAGGCGCCGGCTTTGACTCCCGGCTGCCTCACTTCCCCTCCCGTCATCCTCCGCGACAAACACTGTGGGCCAGGATAGTCCCTGATAGAGAAATATTGCCACTTAGCGTGGTTTCTACATCATTCCACCTGTTTTCCTTACTTTTTCTGTCGTTATCCTGGCAGCCGAACTGAGCCGCTATAGATCCTCGCCTTAGAGTTAACTTTCTGTTTTTTAATAAAAATAATCGGATTTTCTGCACTAATATAAAGTCAATGCTGTTTATCTTTTTATGAACGTTAAATCTGTAAAACTAGATGTTTGTCGACTTTTCATCTAAAAAGGGAAGGTAAGGGGCTGGACAAAACCATTGTGTGGTTATCAAATGGTTAAAAATGCTCGCGTTTGATGTTAATGCAAACAAATTATAAATCGTCAGCCCGCTTTATACGGTTAACTTGCGCTGCGGCGCACCTTACCTGGAGAATTTATGCATTCCTCTGTTAATAAAAACGAAAGCCGTACCTTTTTCGGCCATCCTTATCCGCTGGGCTCCCTGTTCTTCACCGAAATGTGGGAGCGCTTCTCGTTTTACGGCATCCGTCCCTTACTGATCCTGTTTATGGCGGCGACGGTGTACGACGGCGGGATGGGACTGGCGCGGGAGAACGCCTCGGCGATCGTCGGGATTTTTGCTGGCAGTATGTATCTGGCCGCGCTGCCGGGCGGCTGGCTGGCGGATAACTGGCTTGGCCAGCAGCGGGCCGTCTGGTACGGCTCTATCCTGATCGCCCTGGGGCACCTGTCGATCGCCCTGTCGGCATGGCTGGGCAACGACCTGTTCTTTATCGGCCTAATGTTTATCGTCCTCGGTTCCGGGTTGTTTAAAACCTGTATCTCAGTGATGGTCGGCACCCTGTATAAAAAAGGCGACGCGCGCCGCGACGGCGGTTTTTCGCTGTTCTATATGGGGATCAACATCGGCTCGTTTATCGCGCCCTTGATCTCCGGTTGGCTGATTAAATCCCATGGCTGGCACTGGGGCTTCGGCATCGGGGGGATCGGGATGCTGGTGGCGCTGGTCATTTTCCGCGTCTTTGCCGTGCCGTCGATGAAGCGCTATGACGCGGAGGTCGGCCTCGATTCCACCTGGAACAGCCCGGTGGCGAAAAAGAATGGCGTCGGAGCGTGGCTGCTGGCGCTGGCCCTGGGGGTGGCAGTGCTGGTCACGCTGATTAGCCTGGGCACGATCGTGATTAACCCGGTGGCGGTGGCCAGCGCGCTGGTCTATGTGATTGCCGCCTCCGTGGCGCTCTATTTCATCTGGCTGTTCGTCTTCGCTGGGCTGAACCGTAAAGAGCGGGCGCGCCTGCTGGTGTGCTTTATTTTGCTGGTCTCGGCGGCCTTTTTCTGGTCCGCGTTTGAACAGAAACCGACCTCCTTTAACCTGTTTGCTAACGACTACACCAACCGGATGATCGGCGACTTTGAGATCCCCGCGGTCTGGTTCCAGTCGATTAACGCCTTGTTTATCATTCTGCTCGCGCCGGTATTCAGCTGGGCGTGGCCTGCGCTGGCGCGTAAAAACGTGCGTCCGGGCAGTATGACCAAATTCGTGATTGGCATCCTGTGCGCAGCGGCGGGCTTTGGCCTGATGATGCTGGCGGCGCAGAACGTCCTGAGCAACGGCGGGGCCGGTGTGTCGCCGCTGTGGCTGGTGGGCAGCATCCTGATGCTGACGCTCGGTGAGCTGTGCCTGAGTCCGATTGGTCTGGCGACCATGACTTTGCTGGCGCCGGAGAGAATGCGCGGCCAGATGATGGGCCTGTGGTTCTGCGCCAGCGCGCTGGGTAACCTGGCGGCGGGCCTGATTGGCGGTCACGTGAAGGCCGATCAGCTGTCGCTGCTGCCGGACCTCTTCGCCCGCTGCTCCATCGCATTGCTGATCTGCGCCGCCGTACTGGCCGTGCTGATTGTCCCGGTCCGTCGGATGCTGGAGAACAGTCGGTCCAGCGCCGGGCAAACATCCGTCAGCAACGCCTGACGCGATCCTCAGGCCGGCCCTACGGGGCCGGCTTATTTTTGTACGAAACCCGCCTCAGCAGAACAAAATCCCTTTTTCAGAATGCGCGATGTCCCATAACGTGAGCGTGTTCTTTGAAATCACGTCACTTTCCGGTCCATAGTGTAGTCAGGTTTACTATGTGGTTAATATAAGGACACACCTATGCCAGCAGTCATTGATAAAGCATTGGATTTCATCGGTGGTATGAATACGTCTGAGCCAGTACCACAGTCTATGGATGAAAGTACCGCGAAGGGAATTCTCAAATATTTGAAAGAGCTGGGCGTGCCCGCCACCCCGGCCGACGTCGCTGAACGCGGGCAGCAGCAGGGCTGGAGCGCCGGGTTTACCGACAAAGTGGCGGATTGGGCTGAACGGATCGCCGCCGGCGAGCGGATGGTCATCAAGCATCCGGAATTCTTTTCCACCTATATGCAGGAGGAGCTGCGCGCCCTGGTGTAATCGCCGCGCAGCCACCCCGCCTCTTCTGTTAAATGCCTTCCCCATCCGGGAAGGCATTCTTGCTGATGACAAACCTGTTTGGTTATTGTGCCCGCCTTTCTGCCGGGTGGCGGCTTCGCCTTACCCGGCCTACGAAAGACAGCAATATCAAACCCTTATGCGGTTGGCTGTAGGCCCGCGCAAGCACAGCGCCGCCGGGCAATCTCTGAAGATTGCACTTTGTCTACAGTCTGAATGCCTTCTCCACCGGGGGAAGGCATTTTTGTTACTGGCCGCGGTAGCCGCCGCCCAGGGCTTTGATCAGGGTAATGTCGGTGCTTAGCCGCTGGGCCTCAATGTCCAGCAGCAACAGCTGCTGGGCGAGGACCGCCCGCCGGGCCTCTTCGGCGGCGTAGCGGCTGAGCAGGCCGCGCTGATAATGGGCGCGAGCGCTGTCGGTAGTGGTCTGCGCCGCGGTGACCTTTAGCTGCTGCAGCGCGCGCTGTTGGTTCAGATCGTTAAGCTGGCTGGAGCTGATGGCGACATCGCGCACCGCGTCCAGCACCGCCTGGTTGTACTGTTTGATCAGGATGTTGCTGGCGGTGCGCACCGACTGCAGATTAGCGTTCAGACGACCGCCGTCGAAGATTGGCAGATACAGCCCGGGCAGCAGGTTGATCTGCTGGAAAGAGGACTTAAACAGATCCCCGACGCTCAGGGCGTTATATCCCCAGAACGCTTTGATATCAAAATGAGGATAGAAGGCCGCTTTCGCCGCATCGACCTGGCTCAGGGAGGCAGTCACGTAGCCGCGCAGCGCCTGCAGGTCCGGACGGCGGGCCAGCAGCTCGAAAGAGAGCGACGATGGCAGCGTCTCCTGGAGCGCCGGCAGCGCCACCGGATGGATGGCCGGCATGCTTTGCGCATCGGCGCCGATCAGCGCCCGCAGGGTTTCACGATACTGGGTCAGCATCCCCTCGGCGCTAATGATCTGCTGGCGGGCGGCGAGCTGCTCAGCCCGGGCATTGGCCACATCCACACTGTCTTCCACGCCGCGTTGGGTCCGGTGCTCATGGGCCGCTGCCGAGAATTGGGCAATACCCTCCAGCTCCTGCAGCAGCGCGATTTTCTGGAACGTCGCCTGCATGGCGAAATAGAGCTGCGCCACGCTGCTGGCGATGTCGAGCTCAATGCCGGCGGTCTCCGCCAGCCGGGCATTTTTCTCGCCAATGGCGGCGGCGACCCGGGCGCGATCGGCTCCCCAGAGATCGATATTCAGCTGCGCCCCGACGCCAACGGTATTCAGCGTATACCAGGGACCGTTCTTATCCACCGGCAGGGAGTACGAGTAGGGCCAGCTAAAGGATTTGTCGGTGATCCGCAGGCGGTTTTGCGCCGCGACGGCGGTGGCCTGCAGGCCCATCGCCGACCGGGCGAGTTCCACCGTGGACTGCGACTGGGAGATGCGTAGCCGGGCGGCCTGCATGGTCGGCGAGTTCTGCAGCGCCCGGTTGATCAACATGTTGAGCTGAGGATCATCATAGGCCTCCCACCAGCGGGCTGCCGGCCAGTCGCTGTTCGCCAGGTGGATCACCTGCGCCAGCTGGGCCTGCTGCGGATTGACGATGGCGACCTGGGAAGGCTCATCCTGGATGAGCGCGCAGCCGCTGAGCAGCGTCAGCGTCAGGGTAAAGAGAGTGACCCGCAATCGCGCGGGGAAAGGAAGCATCATCATGACGTTTTAGCCTGTTGCTCAGTCGCTATCGGTGTCGGGCCCCAGTCGGGCAGGGCGGCCAGCGCGGTAGCCAGCGCCGGGCCAAAGGGGTTGCGGAGATCGGCGGCCAGCGTCCCGTCAGGCGCTGCCGCCTCCTGTTCGATACGTTCGGCGTAGCGCCGCAGCTGTTCGGCGCAGCGGGCCAGCGTCGGGTCTCCCGGCGCGGCGTTGAGCCGGTAGCCTTCGCTGAGGCGGGCGATCTCCTCGGCCTGGGCGAGGGTGGCGCGCATCGGCCAGCCTTTCGCCTGGGGCCAGGGATGGGCCCAGGTGCCCAGCGGTTCAGCGCGAACCCGATGGAGCAGCGCTTCGCTGTCGGTGAAGGCGACAAACAGGGGAGCCAGCGGCACCGCCTCCTTCGGAGCGGCGAGACAGTCCGCCAGCCGGCGATAAAGCGCCGCAAGACGGGATTTCAGCTGCGGTGCTTCGCTGTCCGGCCAGAGATACAAATGGACAATGGAGGAGACCAGCACCCCGAGCAGGATGCCGAGCACCCGATCCCGCAGCTCGGTGAGGTTCGTCAGCGGGCCAAACCAGCTGAGGAAGGCCAGCGCAAAGGTGAAACCAATCTGGATCCCGGCGTAGGCGATACGCTCCGAGCCGGCGGCAATCCACGCCGCCAGCGCCAGCACCGGCAGAGACATCGCCAGCAGGCCCGACAGCGAATCGGTCCAGGGCTGAACAAAGACGATTAACAGCAGCGCCAGCAGGGTGGCGAGCAGCGCCCCGCCGATACGCAGCCATGTCTTTTGCATCGTGGCGCCCAGCCCGGGCTGGGCGACAATGACGCAGCTCAGCATAATGGTGTGCAGCCCTTGCCAGTCGGCAGCGGTATAGAAGACATAGCAGATTAGCGTCGCCAGCAGGGTCTTGAGCGCAAAATGGAGATAAGCCGGGTTGCGCCAGGCGTCCGGCGCCAGCAGGGGCGCCTTCTCCACCTCACCCTGCGGCAGGGCGACGGGCTCACCCTGCGCCAGCTGCTGCAGGAGGGTAGCCATCTCCTGCAGAACCGCGTGATTAATGCCACGACCGCTGAGCGCCAGGGGAGGAATGGCGCCGTCAAACTGTTCCTCGCTGAGGGCACTCTTCAGCTTCAGTACCGCCTGCGACAGCTGCTGGCGATCTTCGCTATCTGCCTCGTCTGCTTGCAGCAGCGCCGCCAGCTGATAGCAGCGCAGGGTGGCGGCCAGCCGCGAGCGCCAGGCCTGCGGTTCGGCGGCTATCTCCGGCGTGGCCCGGCTGGCCTGGGCGAACAGCGACTGCAGCTGGTTGAACTGCGCGGCGGTCTCGCCGAAGGTCGGTGGCGCTTCATCGCCAGGAGCCGTCAGCCGCCGGGCGACCTCGTGCAGCATCCCCGCCAGGCGCGCCTTAAACTGGTTGCCGGGAAAGGCCTGCTGAAAACAGGCGTTGACCAGCAAAGTGACGAGGATCGCGGTGTTAATCGCCACCCACAGCCAGAGCAGCAGCCGCACCAGGATCTCGCTCTGACTGGTCATTGACGGGAAGGTCTGAGCGTAAATCACCGCCAGCGCCACCACGAAAAAAGCCAGCCCCAGCTTACCCAGCACCCGCATCAGGTAGATGGCGCAGAAAAAGAGCGCCACGGAGGCCGCCAGGCGGATCAGCGGGTAGTCATAGGTCCACTTGATGATCAGCAGCACGCCGCCGAGCGCCACGGTGACGGTGACAAAAAAGACCACGCTGACCAGCTTGATCATCAACACGTTAGGCTGGCTAACGTAGAACACGACGATCAGCGCAACAGCCAGGAAGGGGATCTGCAGAGTCATAAACAGGGTGATGAGCACCGCGCAGCTCAGCGTCAGGCGCAGCGTGTAGCTGGCGCGTCCCGGCGCGTCGCGCAGCTCCTGGCGTAAAAAATGGGCGAGAGGAAACATCGCGTCCCCCGGCTACGGCTGCAGCACGGCGCTGGCCGAGGCGCCCATGCGGAACAGCGCCGGATCGGGATCGCTGACGGCGATTTTCACCGGGAAGCGCTGCGAGACGTGAACCCAGTTAATGCTTTTTTGGATCAGCGGCAGCCCTTCGATGACGCTCCCGCCTTCGGGCAGGACCCCGGAGCCGACCGAATCGACCACCCCGTTAAAGGTCCGGTTGTGGTTGGTCATCACGGTGATCCGCGCCGCCACGCCGGGGCGCACGTTATTCAGATCGGTCTCGCGGAAGTTAGCGATCACATACCAGCGGTCGTCATCCAGCAGGGTAAAGACCGGCTTCAGCGCCGAGGCGTACTGGCCGACGGTGGTTTTCAGCGCCACCACCACGCCGTTGAAGGGCGCACGCACTTCGGTAAATTCCAGATGCAGTTCGGCGAGGGCGATTTGCGCCAGGATCCCGGCGCGTTGTGCCACCATGGCATCCACGCCGGTCACGGCCGCCGAGGCCTGTCTGGCCTGCAGCAGCGTGGCCTCCAGCTCCGCCCGCGCCGCTTTCTCAGCGGTGCGCGCCTGATCGAGATCTTCCTGGGAGGCAAACCCCTGCGGCACCAGCGGCTCAAGGCGGGTGCGCGTGGAGGTGGTCTGCTTGACCAGCGCTCTGGCGCGCTCGACGGCGGCCGCCACCGACTGGGCGTTATACTCCTGCGCTTTGATGGTGCGCTGGGTCAGCATGATCTGCGCGTCGAGGGTCGTCAGCCGCGCTTTCGCGTCATCGAGCATCGCCTGATAGGGACGGGGGTCGATGCGGAACAGCAGATCGCCTTTTTTCACCCGCTGGTTATCGCGAATGGGCATCTCCACGATGCGTCCGCTGACCTCGGGCACCACATCGATGGTATCGGCATAGACATAGGCGTCATTGGTCTCCGGCGAGGTTTGCAACTGCCAGATAACCAGGATCAGCGCCAGGATAGCGGCAAGGACCAGCGCCAGCAGAGGCCACTTTTTGCGTAACAGGGGAGTGCGGGAAGTTGTCATAAGCGATCAGTGAACAAAAAACAGAAACCACAGCAGCGTGGCGAACAGGAACATCAGCGCGACATAGCTGAAGACCAGAGGAGAAAAGCGCGGCTGCCAGCCTTTACGGGTAATCAGGATATGGCAGGGGATCAGTAAAAACGCACCGCCCAATAAGCAGAAAAACCAGCCGGGGAACGCGGCGCCCAATACCGGGATCGCGGGCGAAAGTGAGCAGCCGGAAAGCGGCAAGACGAGCAGTAACCGCGCCGGGCGGGCGATGGTGGCAATATGATTCAATAGAGCATCCCTGAGTGATCATACCAGTGTGTGATGAGTGTAATCGCCTCGTTGCGGGAATGAAAGTCAACGGATCGCCGACTGCGGGATCCTTACCCGATGGGAAAGCATGATGTGAGGCGCCAATTCCCACGCTTACGCGTAGTCAGCCGCGACGTGTAGGACTATGCTTAGCCTGAAACATAAAAAAAGAACGAGGCAATGTCATGGATAAGGAATTACTGGAAGCGGGCTACCGGGCCTACACCGGAGAGAAAATCGACGTCTACTTTAATACGGCGATCTGTCAGCATTCGGGGAACTGCGTGCGCGGCAGCGCGAAGCTTTTTAACCTGAAGCGTAAACCGTGGATTATCCCGGATGAAGTGGATGTGGCGACGGTGGTAAAAGTGATCGATACCTGCCCGAGCGGCGCCCTGCACTATCGTCATAAATAAGCGAGGAGAAGATGGAAATACTGGAAGGGCACAACAAGTTTTATGTTAACGACGCGCAGGGAAACCAGGTGGCGGAAATTGTTTTTGTTCCCACCGGCGACCACCTCAGCATTATCGAACATACCGATGTTGATCCCAGCCTGAAAGGCCAGGGCGTGGGGAAACAGCTGGTGGCGAAGGTGGTGGAAAAAATGCGCCAGGAGCAGCGGAAGATCATCCCTCTCTGCCCGTTTGCCAAACATGAATTCGATAACACCCGCGAATACGACGATATTCGCGCCTGACGTACCGGCACCGGTGCCAACCGGTGCGCTTTTCTCGCGCCATCAACGATCCGCCGGATCGCGCTGATGCGAAAAGCGGCGGATCAGATCCGGGAGATGCTCGCGCCGCATCGGCGGTGAAAACAGATAGCCCTGGAAACGGTCAATACCCAGCGATTTTAACTGCGTAAACTTCGCCAGCGAATCCACCCCTTCCGCCACGCAGCGGCTGCCGCTCAACTGGCAGTAGTAGGCCAGGCTTTTTATCAGCGCAAGCGCCTTCTGATCGTGCTGAGCGTCGTTGACGATACTCATATCCAGTTTATAGGCATTGAAGTGCAGGCGACGCGCCGGAAAGATGACGCTCCCCTGAGAAAAGCAGTCGTCCAGCATCACCCGCACGCCAGCACGTTGCAGTTCCTCCACCTGGGCGGTGGATCGGCTCTGACGGCGAAAATCGATGGTTTCAGCATATTCCAGCACCAGCCTTTCCACGCCCTCTGGCTGCCGGAGCTGCTGGCGAGCGGCTTCCACCATCCGCAGCAGGCTATCGCTGGCGGCGAGCGAGGAAGGAATATTGACCGAAAAATAGAAAGTACCCGGATGCTCATTAATATTCTGCACGGCCTCCTGCAGGACAAAGGCCGTGAGCAGCAGCCAGGCGTAGTCGGCGCGGAACTGCGGCAAAAAAGCCTGCGGATGGAGAACCTGGCCGCGGTGGCGCCAGCGGATCAGGATCTCCACCCCCTGTAGCTGTGAGCGACTATCGACGATAGGTTGAAAAACCGGGAAGACCTGGCGATCGTGGATCGCTTGTACCCATTCCTGTTCAAACGCCGACAGTGAGCTGGCGGATGAGCGCGGTAGCAGCGTACGCGGAAAGCGGGGGGCCAGATGCGGGTGATATTCCACCAGCTTTTTCACCCCGGCCAGCCGCTGGGTGTAGAGCGTTTTCTGGCTCAATCGGAGACGCCGGGCCTGCTCGCCTATCGTCTGCCCTTGCAGCAGGGCGAGGATCACTTTGAACTCGGCATGGCTCAATCCGGCGGCTCGTTTGTCGTGGAGCAGGGCGGCTTCACTGGCAAGCCGCTCAAGTCGCGGTGCGTTCTCCAGCCGATCGGCCAGCTCCGTGCAGGACAGATCGGCGGGGGCGGTATGGACGTTGCGCAGACGATCCGGATGGCTCACCTGATAAAGCAGCGTTTGCCACAGCCAGATGGCCGGGCTGCGGCTCAGAATCAACATCGGTAACGGCTGCAAGGCCTGGTCGAGCAGCCTTGCCGCCTGGCGCAGCGTGGTGAGCATCCACAGGGGATCGTCAGGGAGAAACACCACGATCCGCGTCACGGCGGTCAGCTCCCGCAGGGACACGCCCTCGACCGGCAGCTCAACGGGCCGCTTCGCGGCGTTCACCATCAGCTGGCTCAACCCGCGGGCGGCCAGCGAGCAGGGTGAGAGGATATAGTCGGTCATCATTGATAGACAAAGGTGATGCCGATGATCGACTGCACGTTGCCGGCAGTGACCTGGCCTGTGGTCCGGGCATAGGTTGCCGTCAGACCGAGATTAACTGGCGAGGTACTGACGGTGCCCAGCGAGACCGTGCTGTTCGCCGGCACGGCGCTGCCGTTGCGGGTCAGCTGAACGCCTATCCCCTGCGCCGGTGAGGCGGAGGCGGTATTGGTGAAGATCGCGTTGGCGCTATCCGCGGTGGTGCCGGAGAGGTAATACCCCAGCTGCTGGCTTTGCGCGCAGTGCACGGTGAGCGGCACGGCCATCGATCCCGGGTAGTCGGGGAGGGTGACGGTGACATCGCGGGCGGAGACATCGCAGCCGCCGGTGGGGACCACCACGTCGTTGTTGGCGTAAATGTTCCAGATGAACTGGAAGGAGTCGCTATTGTAGTTGTTGGTCTGATGCAGGATCAGCACCGCGATTAACGATCCTGCGGTGATCGCCACCCCACCGGCGGTGCTGACCGGCGTCAGATAC
The DNA here is from genome assembly GCF_002837615.1 of Klebsiella sp. X1-16S-Nf21. NCBI lineage: Bacteria > Pseudomonadati > Pseudomonadota > Gammaproteobacteria > Enterobacterales > Enterobacteriaceae > Klebsiella > Klebsiella sp. X1-16S-Nf21. The sequence goes on along the minus strand of NZ_PJDK01000093.1, from coordinate 6,200 downwards.
AGGACGGTGGGCCAGGGCTTATCGGTCCGTGAATCGTAAACCACCCGCGCCGTTTCCGTGGTGGTCGGGAAGGGGTAAGAGGTGCCGTTATATTTCACGGTGCCGGAGAAACTCGACAGCACGCCGCCGTAGGCGGATCCGCGCTGCAGGGTGACGTAGTCAGTGATCGTTTCCGGATAGTCGTTATGGCAAAAAATCTGCGTGGAGAGGTCGACCACCAGGTTTTGCCCGACGTTAACCGCCGGTGTCAGATTTACGTAGACGTTGGCTGACCCGCCGCCGATGGGGATCGTCGCCCCGGTGGCCGTTTTGCAGGCAAAGGACCAGGCGTTCATCGACCAGCCCAACAGCAGCAGGGTGGTGAACAGGGGGATAATTTTTTTCATCATAATGCTCTCCTGGCTCAGGCGTAGGTATAGGTGACGTTAATCACCGCCTGAATGGTGCCTTGCGTGGCGCCGCCGTTGACGGACAGGGCTCTAACCTGCAGCGGGAAGCGAGCGGACTGGCTGGCCTCATCCACCTGTACCGACTGGCTGCTGCCATTGTTCAGCGTGGTGCCGTCCTCGCTCTGCAGTTCGAGCTGAATATTGCCCGCCGTTCCCTGGTTTTTGTAATAGCCGGTGCTGTCCGCCGTCCCGCTGAAGGTGGCCTTCACCCGTGAAGTACCCACGGGGCAGTTACTGAGATCCAGCGCCACGCTGTGCCAGGCCGATGCCGAGCCCGCGCCGATCAGGCTAAAGGTATAGAGATCGCCCAGCTCGACGGTGGCATTGACGGTGGAAACCGTGCAGGGTCTGGCCACCACCTTCCCGTTGACGGTGAGGGTGACGTCGGCCGCCCGCAGGGAAGCGCTCGCGGTTAACAGGCCGGCCAGCAGCCAGCCCACGTGGGTCCATTTCATTTCAGCCTCCGCTTACTGAAATTCCAGCGTGAATGTCGCTGTCGCATTGACATGCCCGGCGGTGACGGGCACCTGAGTGGCCATCAGACGGGCGTAAAAGTTGAGAATGTTGGTCTGGCCCGGCGTCAGCGTGGTCCAGGACATGGCTGACGACGGCGCATTGACCGGCAGCCGGGACTGCTGCTGATCGAGAATTTCCACCCCCATTCCCGCCGCCGCCGAGGCGCCGGCATCGAGTTTTAACAGGCTGGTGTTGACGCTGTCCGCCACGCCGGTGAAACCGACCTTCACCGCGGTGACGGAAGTGCCGCAGGGCGACAGCACGATGCGGAACGGCACCGGCGGCGTCGTCGCCCCGACGGCATAAAACTGCTTCGCGGCGTTGTCCTGAAAATCGACGGTGAAATCCTTCGACTCGCCGGCCACTGCGCAGGCGTTGTCGCGCACATAGCCGCTGATGGTGATCGTGCTATCGGCAGCGAAGGCAAACGGCGTCACCAGGGTGAGCAGGGCGCCCAGCAGATACTGCAGTGTTTTCATCATGATCTCCTTAGCGGCACGCGGCCGACAGCTGGCTGAGCGCCTGCTGCTGACTCTCCGGCGGCAGACGATAATCGGCCACGCACTGAGCGTCCGGGCCATCGCCCCATTTCACTCGCACCTTGCCCGCCAGCGGCATCCCGCTCAGGTAGACCTGGCCGTTATCCGCGACGATGCTGCCGCTCTGGTTGCTGTCGCCGGTGGCGAGGGCGCCAAACGGCACCGGTTTGCCGCGATGGGTCAGCGTCATCAGGATCTTCATTCCCACCTGCGCGTTAAAGTTGGCGCGGACGATCGCCCCATGGGTCGGCACCACGCTGACCACTGCATCATCAAGGTCGACATTGTCTGCCAGGGTGTTGGTGTCCAGCGCGATCCGGTTTTCGCGATACTCGGTGGCATAGGGCAGGACGGCATACCCGCGCCAGTCGGTGCGTACCCCGGTCTGGTTTTCCACCTTCACGCCGCCGGCGCCGGGGGCTTTCACCAGCACCACGGTATCGTTCAACGGCTGGCTCAGGGTGATGCCGTTGGCGTGCGCCAGCACGCCGCCGCTGACCCCGTAGTAGAGCTGTTTAAAGCCGTCGCTGCGGCTGTAGCCGACGTTGGCGTTGCCGTAGCCGCCGCGGTAGTTGAGCGCCGTATAGCCTGTGCTCCCGCTGTCGCCGTTGCCGCCGCCGGCATAGCCGGTCTGCACGCTATAGCTGAGGTTGTTGTCTTCCAGCAGGGTGCCGTACAGGCCCGCCAGGTTAGTCATGCGGCCATTGAGATCGTGCGACAGGCTGTAGCTGGCGCTGGCGTGCCGCCAGACTGAGCGGCTATCGGAACGCAGCCAGTGGCTGAAGGGGATATTGACGTTGACCGCCAGCATCTGATCGCGACCTTGCTGCCAGGCGTTTTTGGTCAGGCTGTAACTTAGCGACCAGTTGATATCGTCTACGGCGGCGTTGAGGCCGGCCTGCAGCTGCTCATCGGCATCGTCGGTGCCCCAGTAGGTCTGGTGGCTGCCGCTGAGATAGAGGGTGGCGGTGCGCCCCAGCTGCTGGGTCACGCTAAGTTGCACCTTGCCGCGCTTGCTGTAAGCCAGATTGTAGTAGTCGGTAAATTTGGGTTTCACCTGGATAACGCCGTCCTGAGTTTCCACACTGTAGCCGCTCATCCGGCGGTAGGTGGTATCGGCAAAGTTATAGTAGCCGCGGGTGGAGTAGCGGTAGCCCACCAGCTGCAGGTTAGTCCCGGTCTCATCCAGGGATTTGTTATAGAGGAAACGCACCGACTGTCCCTGATGCTCGCTGTCGTCCGCCAGCGTGGCGTTGGCCTGGGTGATATCCAGCGACAGGGCGCCGAAATAGCCCATGTTTTTCCCCACCCCAAGGTTAAAGGCGCGATAGCGGTCCGCTAGCTGAGTGCCGCCGTACAGGGTCCAGCCGGCCGGCAGGCCATGCATGGCCGTGCTCTGGAAAAAATCGGGCGTTTCCTGTTGGCTGTTGCCGCTGCGGTACTCTCCGGCAGTGAGGGCGAAGCGGGTATGGCCTTCGCGCTGCAGCACCGGCACCGTTGACCAGGGCACGCTGAAGACCTGGCGGGAGCCATCCGCTTCTTTAATCGTGACCTGCAGATCGCCGCCATTGCCCGCGGCGTAGAGATCGTCGATGGTAAACGGCCCCGGCGGCACTGTGCTCTGGTAGATTTCATAGCCGTTTTGTTTGATTGACACCTGCGCCGTGCCGCGGGCGATCCCGTGGATCACCGGCGCGAAGCCTTTCTGGCTGTCCGGTAGCATATTGTCGTCCGAGGCCAGCTGGGCGCCGCGGAAGTTGATCCCGTCGAAGACATCGCCGTTGGTATAGCTGTCCCCGAGGGTGAGTCGCGAACGCAGAGGCGTGATGTCCCGCTCAAGCCAGCTGTTAACGTGCTGCCAGCGGTTTTCACTGGAGGAAGCGCTGCCGCTGCCGCTACTGTAGCTCCACGTGCTGTTATCGCGCAGACGCCAGGCGCCAACGTTCAGGCCGCTCTGCAGATTCAGATAGGCGTAACGGCTGCTGCCACCCGTGGTGTTATGGACGTTATTGCCCGTGAAGTTATAGTTAATCAGCCCGGCGGTGATACCGTTATCCCACAGCTCCGGCGGAATATAGCCGCGCGCGCGGGTGCCCATAAATGCCTGAGGCACGGTGAGATACAGACGCTGTTGGCCGACGTCGAAGCGCGTAGTGGCTTCGCTGATAAGCGTCGTTAGCGGCACGCAGGCTGCGCTGTCCAGCGTCGCCATGCCCGGCACCCGACCGGTATCCACGCCCATGCTCGCCAGCTGGCCGCGCGTCAGACAGGGCGACAAGCCATGGCCCTGAACGTCGGCCTGGAAAGTGACGTCCCGGGTGGTCATAAAACCATTGTTGAGATAAATATCGACGCGATAGGTGCCTGGCGGCACCTCCTGGCCTTTTTCAAATCCCGACAGGTCAGCCACCGCCGCCGGATCGTCAGCTAAGAAGCGGGGGTTAAAATAGAGGTCCGCCCGCGCGGCAAACGGCTGTGAGCAGAGCCACAGCGTCAGCGCCGGCGTAATCAGGCGCCGGGCGCTTCGGCAACCCCAATGGTCCAGTCCATATTTTCGATGTGACATAATCCCTCCGGTCCGACGTTGCCCGGCTGTCAGTGCTTCTGGTCATGCGCAGCGTGGCCCGCGCGGCGGGGTACTCTGGGTTAACGCAGTACGCCATTCATTTTCGGCGTCAGCGCGCCGTAATCGTTAATCGTGCGATAGGTGATGGTGCTCCCGGCATCCGCGGGCAGCTTGACGCTGGTTTTGCCCATCGGCGGCACGAGGGCGTTTTCCAGAATGCGCGTCCCGGCGTTCAGTTCGGTCACCGTCAGGTAATAAGGGGTGGGGTTCGTCAGCGTCAGCGACGATCCGCTGCGGCTAAAGGTCAGCTTTTCCGCTGCCTGATCCGGGGGCAGTGCCAGTTTTCCCGGACGGTAGTAGAGCTTGATGCGGCTGATAATCGCCAGCTGCAGGGTATTGTCGCTGAGCTTGGATTTATCCATCGAGGGGATCGCCTTCACGTTCATCCAGAACAGGCTTTCCCGATCCTGCGGCAGCTGGTTATTGGTGGCGTCGATAATGCGCAGGGTGTTCTCTTTTTTGCCCTGCATGGCAAACAGCGGGGGAGTGATGACAAACCGGCCGTCTCGCTGACCATCGGCATTTTCCACCCATGACTGTATAAGCCAGGTGCTGTTGTCGTCATTATTGGTCACCGCGAGCTGGACCTGCTTCTGTCCCGCCGGGTAGATAACCCGGGTCGCGCCCAGCGCGACGCCCGCCTGCGCGCTGGCGCTCAACGCACCGGCGACGAAAAGTAAACATCCCGCCAGTATGCCGCGTGTCGTCGTTGCCATTTTTCTCACGTTATCTCCTTGTCTGCTCACCGTGTTGTCCTGTTTGTCTGCGGATTAATTACTGATAGGTCAATGAGAACCAGGCCTGGGCGTTGGCCGCGCCGCCGGTGACCTGGCGTCCGGTCGCCCGATATTTGGCGACAAAATTGAGCGTCGTCGGTCCGCGGTAGAGCGGCACCCAGCGGTCGGGCGGACGATTGAGCGGCAGCTGCTGGCCCTGACTGTCGAACAGCGCAATGCCAATCCCGCTGGCGATCCCCGGGCCTTCGCCCACCGAGAGCACATCGGGATTTTTACCATCAGCCACGCCGTGAAATGCCACCCCCACATGCTGGCTGACTGCGGTACTGCAATCCTGTAAATGAATCGCGAAAGGGATCGGGTTACTGTCTTCGCCGACATCATGAAATCGGTTACTGCTGATCTGCCCCAGATTGACCGTCATCTGCCGATCGCCCGCTTCGACGCGGCAGGAACTCGCCATAATCAGGCCCTGAAAACGCATGCTGCCCCCAGGCAGCGTGACGTTCCACTGATTACCGGCCAGGGCCAGCGGGGGTAGTAGCAGCAGCAGACCTGATTTCATTCCCTGCATCGTTTCACTCCAGTTGGAAATAGAGAGCGGGCCCTCCTGGCCCTGATTGCCTCCCTGCGTGGATCGGGCCTTACTCGTATTGCACTTTGAACGTGGCATCCGCGTTCGCCGTACCGGCGGTCGCTGCGCCGGTCGCGTAGTAACGCGCCTGGAACGGGATGATGTTGGTGCCGTCATTCAGCGTGGTCGCGGCACTGAAGGTGGCCCCGTCCAGCGCCAGCGGCGTGCCGGTGCTGTCGAGGATCTGCACGCCAACGTTGGTTGCGCCGCCGGCGGCAGAGTTTTGCAGTGCCAGAACGGTGGTGTTGCTGCTGTCGATAGCGGTACCGGAGAAAGCGACAGAAGCTTTGGTCGCCACTGTGGTGTCGCAGTCATCCAGCTGAATGTTGAAACCGACGGAGGAGCTGGTGCTACCTGCGGTGGCAAGTTTCGCGGAACGCACCTGACCTAACTGGACGGTTTGATCGATAGAGCCGGCATCTACCGCACAGGCCGCATTGACGACTTCCCCTTTAAAATGCACTGTCCCGCCGTTGACCGTGGTGGTATCGGCCAGCGCCGCCGCGGAGCTCAGAGACAGGGCTGACACAACAACCATTGCCAGTGTTTTGATTTTCATACTGTTTTCCTTTGAACGATGTCGAAATAACGAACCGGATTGGCAGCCGATGTGCCTTCCAGGCATGTCAGATTTCAGCCGAGTAGTCAGGCTGCCGGCTCTGCACAGTTTTTACCCAACTGATGAGACAATTGGGGCCA
>NZ_PJDK01000092.1:0-18655 GCF_002837615.1 Klebsiella sp. X1-16S-Nf21 | reverse complement strand
GACGTGGCGGCCCTGGCGGCCCTGAGCGGTACGCTGCGGGCGGGAAGCTGGCTGGTGCTGCTGACGCCCCCCTTCGCCGACTGGCCGACCCGGGCGGATGAGGACTCCCTGCGCTGGAGCGATACTCCCGACCCTATCGTTACCCCCAACTTTGTTCACCGCTGCTGCCGGCAGTTTATCGCCGATCCGGAGGTGCTGCTCTGGCAGCAGTCGGACCGGCCGCGCTTCCCGCTGGCCGCCCCCCGCCCTGACTGGCATCCCGCCGATGGCCACCCCCAGGCCGAGCAGGCGCTAATCCTTGAGCAACTGTTGCGGCTGCCGCCCGGTATCGCGGCGGTGACGGCAGAGCGCGGGCGAGGGAAATCCGCTCTCGCGGGCATGCTGCTGCGCCAGCTTGAGGGCGAGGCCATCGTCACCGCCCCAACGCGTAGCGCCGTCGAGGTGCTGGCGAGCTTTGCCGGCGAGGCGTTCCGCTTTATGGCGCCCGATGCGCTGTTGGCGTCGCAAGAAACGGCGGCCTGGCTGATTGTCGATGAGGCCGCGTCGATCCCGGCTCCGCTTCTCCGGCAGCTGGTAAGCCGTTTTCCCCGCACGCTACTCACCACGACGGTGCAGGGTTATGAAGGCACCGGTCGCGGATTCCTGCTGAAATTTTGCGCCAGCCTGCCCCGTCTGCAGTCGTTCAGCCTGAGCGCCCCGATCCGCTGGGCGGCGGGCTGTCCGCTGGAGTCAGCCATCCGTCAGTTGCTGATCTTTAACGATGAGGCATTTCGCGACGCGCCGACGGGGGAGGTGGTGCTGGAAGCGGTTAATCAGTCCTGCTGGCAATCGCAGCCAGCGCTACCGGAGGCGATGTACCAGCTATTGTCCGGGGCGCACTACCGGACTTCCCCGCTCGATCTGCGGCGCATGATGGATGCCCCCGGCCAGGCTTTTCGCTGCGCTCGCGCCAGCGGCGCGGTGGCGGGCGCGCTGTGGCTGGTGGCCGAGGGGGGACTTTCTCCCGAACTTAGCCGGGCGGTGTGGGCAGGGTTTCGCCGGCCGCGCGGGAATCTGGTCGCCCAGTCGCTGGCGGCGCATGGCGGCAGTCCCCTGGCGGCGACGCTGTCCGGTCTGCGGGTCAGTCGGATCGCTGTCCATCCTGCCCGTCAGCGCGAAGGTCTCGGGCAGAAGATGATCGCCAGTATCGCCGCCGATGCCGCAGGCTATGACTATCTGTCCGTCAGCTTCGGCTATACCCCTGAGCTGTGGCGCTTCTGGCAACGCTGCGGGTTTATCCTCGTGCGGCTGGGAACCCATCGCGAGGCCAGCAGCGGCTGCTATACCGCGATGGCTCTGTTCCCGCTGACTGCAGCGGGGCACCAGCTCGCGCAGCGGGAGGCGCAGCGGCTGCTGCGGGATGAATATTGGCTTCGCCCGTGGCGGGACGAATCCGCGCCGCTGCCGGCCGTCGCAGACGCTATGCTTAGTGATGAGGACTGGCTGGAAGCGGCGAGCTTTGCTTTCGCCCATCGCCCGCTGGCCGCGGCGCTGGGCTGCCTCAACCGCCTGCTGATGCAGGCCGACATGCCGTTGCCGGCTCTGCGCGGACGTCTGCAGGGGGAAGAGGAAGCCGCGCTGTGTGCTGCGCTGCGGCTGACGGGGCGTAAAGCCCTGCTGGCGAGATGGCGTATTGAGGCCGCTGACGCCTTGCGCTTCCTCGATGCAGCGCGTGCTGAGGCGCTGCGTCAGCAGGTGGCGCATCTGCAATTATTTTAACTAACTCATTCAGTTAAATGGCATGGTCATATCTGGCGAGCGGCGTAAACTGCCGGCATACACTAAGGAGACAGCCATGAAACACGATCATTTTATTGTTCAAAGCCCTGCGACGCCTGCGCAACAGCTGTTGCTGCTGTTTCATGGCGTAGGGGATAACCCGGTCTCTATGGGGCAAATCGGCAGCTGGTTCGCGCCGCAGTTTCCCGATGCGCTAATTGTCAGCATCGGCGGGGTCGAACCTTGCGGTCCCAACGGTCGGCAGTGGTTTTCGGTGCAGGGAGTGACGGAAGAGAATCGTCAGCAGCGCATCGATGCCATTATGCCGACCTTCATTGACATTGTGCGCTACTGGCAGGAGAAAAGCGGCGTCAGTCCACTGGCCACCGCGCTGATCGGTTTCTCTCAGGGGGCGATTATGTCGCTGGAGAGTATCAAAGCGGCGCCAGATCTGGCTTCAAGAGTGATCGCCTTTAATGGCCGCTACGCGACGCTGCCGATGACGGCAACGACGGCCACCACCATTCACCTGATCCACGGGGGGGAAGATCGGGTTATCGACCTGGCGTGGGCGGTGTCGGCTCAGGAGGCATTACAGCAGGCGGGCGGCGACGTGACCTTAGATATTGTTGACGATCTGGGGCATGCCATTGACGATCGCAGCATGCAGTTTGCCATCGAGCGTCTGCGTTATACCGTGCCGAAGCACTATTTTGATGAGGCGCTGAGCGGCAGTACGCCAAAAGGGGACGATATCATCGAAATGCTGTAACCCCGGCGGACGGGGTTACAGGCGGGCAGTACCGCGATAAAGGCAAACTTACGGTTTCTTCGACTGGTCGTGCTTTGGCCAGTCGTCGTCATCGTCCCATTTATCGTTAAAATCGCGGTGCGGCGGCAGATCGGGTTTGTTGTTAAGGAATTTTTTGTGGTCAACGCGGTTCAGATCTTTGATCACGTTGATAATCACCCCCACCAAAAAGACCAGAACCAGAATCCACCAGTGTTTAATAAGCCATTCCATGCGCGCTTCCTCTTTACGTCAATTCGTCAGGCGACCAGCTGTTCCATTACGCGTTGATACATCCGTGCCAGCAGCTGCAGGTCGGCGGCGTTCACACATTCATTAATTTTGTGAATGGTTGCGTTCACGGGGCCCAGCTCAACCACCTGCGCCCCCATGCGGGCGATAAACCGACCGTCAGAGGTGCCGCCGTTGGTCAACAGCTGCGGTTTGATCTCATTATAGTGCTCAATTGCGCTCACCACCGCATCCACCAGTTTACCGCGCCCGGTGAGGAACGGCTGGCCGGAGAGCCACCACTCCACGCTGTAACGCAGCTGGTATTTTTCCAGCAGGGAGACCACGCGGGCTTTGATCATCTCGTCCGTCAGTTCCGTACTGAAGCGGAAGTTGAACTGGACGAACATATCGCCGGGGATCACGTTGTTGCTGCCGGTACCGGACTGTACGTTGGCGATCTGCATGCTGGTTGGCGGGAAAAATTCATTGCCTTTATCCCACTCGATATTGACCAGCTCCGCCAGCATCGGCGCCGCGCGATGGACAGGGTTATCGGCAAGGTGCGGATAGGCGACATGGCCCTGCACGCCGTGAATGGTCAGGTTGCAGGTCAGCGAGCCGCGGCGGCCGTTTTTCACCACATCGCCGACCACTTCGGTACTGGAGGGTTCGCCGACCAGACAGTAGTCCAGACGCTCATTACGCGCCATCAGCGTTTCCACCACTTTGACGGTGCCGTTTTTGGCGCTGGCCTCTTCATCTGAGGTGATCAAGAACGCCAGTCTGCCGCGATGATTCGGGTACTGCGCGACAAAACGTTCCGCCGCCACCACCATCGCCGCCAGCGAGCCTTTCATATCAGCTGCGCCGCGGCCGAACAGCATGCCGTCGCGGATGGTCGGTTCGAACGGGGGGTTGATCCAGCGGTCGGCGTCGCCTGCCGGGACCACGTCGGTGTGGCCGGCGAAGGCCAGCGTCTCGCCGTGGCCGCGCCAGGCCCAGAAATTCTGTGTATCGCCGAAATCCATCGGTTCAACGGTAAAGCCGATCGCACGCAGGCGTTCAATCATTAACGCCTGGCATCCCGCATCATCGGGGCTAAGGGAAGGGCGGCGAATAAGCTGCTGAGCCAGCTCAATGACCGGGCAAGACATAGACTATACCTCGTTAAACTGCTGATAACTTGCTTCACTAAAACCCAGCAGCATAGGACGACCGGGCGCACAGAGCAATGGGCGTTTGATAATCGCCGGCATTTCCAGCATCAATGCGGCGGCGGCGTCGGCATTATCGATGCTGTTGCGCAGCGACTCGTCGAGTTTGCGCCAGGTGGTGCCGCGGGTGTTCAGCAGCGCCTGCCAGCCCAGTTCGGCAATAAAGGTATCCAGTTGCGCGCGGTCAAGGCCATCGGCGCGGTAGTCATGAAACTGATACGCAATCTGATGCGCTTCCAGCCAGCGACGGGCTTTTTTAATGGTATCGCAGTTTTTAATTCCGTACATGGTGAGCATAGATAAACCTTTCACATTCAATTAAGCGGTTAACTCAGATATTTCCGAATATATAAGTCTTACTGAAATAATACGTGATTCAGATGAATAAATATAACTTTTTACCGGGTATCTCATTCAATTGACGGCGTGGTGAAATTTTGCTCATTCGCGGAAGTGATGTGAGGCTATTAACAATATTGCGAAAATGTTGCCTGAGAGTGCTCTGCGTCACATAATTTTTACATACGAAACGGCATAGTGGCGGCAACCAGAGGTTTTATCTCTGTCAGACGTCCACAAGACAATCAGAGCAATAGGGGAGCCCAACTTCCCATCAGCAATGAAGTTATATAGAATCGACCATAATAATAAGAGAGGCTATTATGATTGAACATGAACTGGGGAACTGGAAAGATTTTATTGAAGGCATGCTTCGTAAATAAATTTCCGCAATGTGAGCAGGGGAATAACGCGAAGTAAATAAGCGCGTCATCGTTCTGAACACATAAAGAAGGCGACCTTAAGGGTCGCCTTTTCTGTTATTAAGGCTCGCCGCCAACGCCCGACGGCTTATTGCGGACGCTCCTTCAGCGGAAAGCGACGGCGTACCAGCACAAAGAACAGCGGCACGAAAAAGATGGCCAGCACGGTGGCGGAGATCATCCCGCCCATCACCCCGGTACCGACCGCATGCTGGCTGCCGGAACCGGCCCCGGTGCTGGTCGCCATCGGCAGCACGCCGAAGATAAACGCCAGCGAGGTCATCAGGATGGGGCGCAGGCGCTGACGGCAGGCCGACAGCGTGGCGCTGAGCAGATCCTGGCCTTTCTCGTTCAGCTCGTTGGCGAACTCAACGATCAGAATGGCGTTTTTCGCCGACAGGCCGATCACCGTTAACAGGCCCACCTGGAAGTAAACATCATTCTCCAGGCCGCGCACCCAGGTCGCCAGCAGGGCGCCAATCACCCCGAGCGGGACCACCAGCATCACCGAGAACGGCACCGACCAGCTCTCGTACAGCGCCGCCAGGCACAGGAACACCACCAGCAGCGAAATCGCGTACAGTGCCGGCGCCTGAGCGCCAGAGAGGCGTTCCTGGTAGGACATGGCGGTCCATTCGAGGCCAAAGCCGGTTGGCAACTGCGCGGCCAGCTTCTCCATCATGTCCATCGCGGTGCCGGTACTGATACCCGGCGCCGCCTCACCGACGATCTCCACCGCCGAGTAGCCATTGTAGCGTTCCAGACGCGGCGAGCCGGTCTCCCAACGTGAGGTGGCGAAGGCCGAGAACGGCACCATCGTGCCGCTGCTGTTGCGGACATACCAGAGATTGATATCGTCTGGCAGCATCCGGTATTTCGCCGCTGCCTGGACGTAGACTTTCTTCACCCGGCCGCGATCCATAAAGTCGTTGACGTAGCTCGACCCCCACGCGGTTTGCAGCGTATCGTTGATGTCGTCAATGGAGACGCCCAGCGCCTGCGCTTTACGCTGATCGATATCGACCTGCAGCTGCGGACTGTCGTCGAGCCCGTTATGGCGGACCCGGGTCAACAGTGGGTTTTTGCCGGCCAGCTCAAGCAGCGTATCGCGTGCCGCCATCAGCGCATCGTGCCCCTTACCGGCGTGATCCTCAAGCTCCATATCGAAGCCTGCCGAACTGCCGAGGCCGCTGATGGCCGGCGGGCTGCTGGCGATGACCCGCGCTTCGTTGATCTGATTAAACGCTTTGGTGGCGCGTTCAATAATGGCAAAGGAGGAGCCGGTTTCCGGGTCGCGCTGGTCCCAGTCTTTGAGACGCACAAACATGCGGGCCACGTTCTGCCCGTTGCCGCCGGGGCCGGAACCGACGGTGGCAAATACCGATTCGACGTTCTGCTTCTCATTATTGAGGAAGTAATCTTCCGCTTTTTGCACTACTTTCAGCGTCTGCTGCTGAGTAGCGCCGCTCGGCAACTGGACCGAGGTGGTGAACATCCCGCGATCCTCCAGCGGCAGGAACGAGGTGGGCAGATGCAGGAACAGGAACACCATCCCGCCGAGCAGGACGACGTAGATCAGCATCCAGCGCAGCGAGCGGTGAAGAATTTTGCCGACAAAGGTTTCGTAGCGGCTGGCGCTGCGGTTGAAGGTGCGGTTGAACCAGCCGAAGAAGCCTTTTCTTTCATGGGATTCACCTGGCTTAACCGGCTTGAGCAGCGTGGCGCAAAGGGCCGGAGTGAGGATCATGGCCACCAGCACCGAGAGGACCATCGCCGCGACGATAGTGATTGAGAACTGGCGATAGATGGCCCCGGTGGTGCCGCCGAAGAAGGCCATTGGCACAAACACCGCCGACAGCACCATGGCGATCCCCACCAGTGCGCCTTGAATTTGCCCCATCGATTTGCGGGTCGCCTCGCGGGGCGACAGGCCCTCCTCGCTCATGATGCGCTCGACGTTCTCCACTACCACGATGGCGTCATCCACCAGCAGGCCGATCGCCAGCACCATCGCGAACATCGTCAGGGTGTTGATGCTGTAGCCACAGGCATACAGCACCGCAAAGGTGCCCATCAGCACCACCGGCACGGCGATGGTCGGGATCAGGGTGGCGCGGAAGTTCTGCAGGAACAGATACATCACGAGGAAGACCAGCAGGATCGCCTCCAGCAGCGTTTTGACCACATCAGTGATGGAGGCCTTTACGAAGGAGGTCGTCTCGTAGGCGACTTTATATTCCAGACCGTGAGGAAAATACTGCGACAGCTCATTGAGGCGATTGATCACGCGCTCCGCCGTGGCCATTTCGTTGGCGCCGGAAGCAAGCTTAATTCCCAGGCCCGAAGCGGCCTGCCGGTTGTAGCGGCTGAGGTAGTCGTACTTCTCCGCCCCCATCTCGACGGTGGCGACATCGCCCAGCGTCACCTCTGAACCATCCTGATTGACGCGCAGGGTGATATTGCGGAACTGCTCCGGGGTTTGTAGCAGAGATTGCGAGTTGATGGTGGCGTTCAGCGCCTGCTTATCGACCGAAGGCGTCCCGCCAAGCTGGCCGACGGCAATCTGGGCGTTCTGCGAACTGATGGCGTCGGTCACATCCTTGGTGGTCAGCTGGTAGCTATTGAGCTTCGCCGGGTCGAGCCAGATGCGCATTGAGTATTGCGAGCCGTAGGCGTCGATATCCCCCACGCCGTTGACGCGGCTGAGCGGGTCCTGAATGTTACTGGCGACGTAGTCGGCAATATCTTGTTTATCCATGCTGCCGTCGGTGGAGACGAAGGCGAGGGTCAGGATATTGGTGTCGCCGGTTTTGCGCACCGTCACCCCCTGGTTTTGCACCGCCTGCGGCAGTTTACGCATCGCCGACTGCAGCTGGTTCTGAACCTGCTGCACGGCTTCGTCCGGGTCGGTACCGGCGGTGAAGCTGAGGGTGATCGTCGCCTGGCCAGTGGCGCTGCTCTGGGATGACATATACATCAGGTTATCGAGGCCGGTCATATTCTGTTCGATAACCTGGGTGACGGTATTCTCCAGGGTTTGCGCGGAGGCGCCGGGATAGTTGGCGGTGATCCGCACGTTCGGCGGGGCGAGGTCGGGATACTGTTCAACGGGAAGCGACAAAATGGCAAGGGTGCCCGTCAGACATAACAGGATTGCCAGCACCCACGCAAAAATGGGGCGATCGATAAAGAAATTCGCCATCAGAATAAAGACCTCATATGCACATTTTTTTGTTATTGCACAGCCTGTGCCACTTTAGCGCCAGCGCCTCCGTCAATCGTGGAGAAATTAAGGAGATAGTGTAATTTATCATGTTGCTTTTGCCGTATCGTAAAGAAACCTCGAACTTTCCTGCCAGCAGGCAGTGAGTCTGCTTTGCAGCCTCAGACAGGCGCATTATCTCTTGCCGGTGTGAAACCTCATTTCATTTAAGTCAAAAAAATTGATCCAAAACGGATTCTCTCCAGAAAAAGTTTATCCTGGGCATTTGGACATTGTTCCGGCGCCGTCTTGTCGGGTAATAAATAGTCATGCGCATTGAGGGGTTATTCACCAAAAAGACAAAAGGAAGCCATGAACCACTTTATTTTGAGCGATAGTCGAAAATGTATCGGCTGCCAGGCCTGCGAAGTGGCCTGCGTAATGGCGCATAACGAGGAGCAACACGTGCTGACCCCGCAGCGCTTTTTACCTCGTATCACCGTCATCAAAGCGGCGGGCCAGCGTAACGCTATCACCTGCCGCCACTGTGAAGACGCCCCCTGCGTCCGCAGTTGCCCCAACGACGCCATTGCCCAGTCCGGCGACAGCGTTCAGGTCAGTCAGGAGAAATGCATTGGCTGTAAATCCTGCATGGTGGCCTGCCCGTTCGGGGTGATGCAGGTGGTGGTGACGCCGCAGGCTGCGGGCCTGGTAAAGGCCAGCGCGCTGAAATGCGATCTGTGCCAGGGCCGCGAGGCGGGACCGGCCTGTGTGGAAAACTGTCCCGCGCAGGCACTGACCCTCGCCGACGATGAGACGTTGACCGCGCTGGCGAAGCAGCGGCGACTGCGCTCGGCATGCCAGGAGGTGCAGCCGTGGCAGCGCGGTACGCTGACCTGCAGCCAGCCCAATGTTGGCGCGAAGGTCAGGCAAATGGCGATGACGCCGCCGCGCGGGGAGCCGGATAAGCTGGCGGCGGAGGCGCGTAAGAGCCACTTTGAGGAGATCTATCAGCCGTTCACCCCGGCGCAGGCGCAGCAGCAGGCCGCCCGCTGCCTCACGTGTGGGGAACACAGTATTTGCGAATGGACCTGCCCGCTGCATAACCATATCCCGCAGTGGGTCGAGCTGGTTAAGGCGGGGGATATCGCCGCCGCGGTCGCGCTTTCCCATCAGACCAACTGCCTGCCGGAGATCACCGGTCGCGTCTGCCCCCAGGACCGGCTGTGTGAAGGTGCCTGCACCCTGCGCGATGAAAGCGGCGCAGTCACCATCGGCAACATTGAGCGCTATATTTCCGACCAGGCGCTGGCCAGCGGCTGGCGTCCGGACCTCTCGCAGGTTAAGCCGAGCGGTAAGCGGGTGGCGATTATCGGCGCCGGGCCGGCCGGGCTGGCCTGCGCCGATGTGCTGGTGCGTCACGGCGTCCAGCCGGTGGTTTTTGACCGTCATCCGGAGATTGGCGGTCTGCTGACCTTCGGCATCCCGGCGTTCAAGCTGGATAAATCGCTGCTGGCCCGGCGGCGGGCCATTTTCAGCGAGATGGGTATCCGCTTTGAGCTCAATTGCGAGGTGGGGAAAGATATCCCCATGGCGACGCTGCTGGCCGACTATGACGCGGTGTTCGTCGGCGCCGGAACCTATCGCTCCATGAAGGCGGGGTTGCCGAACGAAGAGGCCCCCGGCGTTTACGATGCGCTGCCGTTCCTCATTGCCAACACCAAACAGGTGATGGGGCTGGCGGCATCGGCTCAGGAGCCTTATATCAACACTGCCGGGCTGAACGTCGTCGTGCTGGGCGGCGGCGATACAGCGATGGACTGCGTGCGCACCGCGCTGCGTCACGGCGCCCGCCAGGTGACCTGCGCCTATCGGCGGGATGAAGCCAACATGCCGGGCTCGAAAAAAGAGGTCAAAAACGCCCGCGAAGAGGGGGCGGTCTTTGAGTTTAACGTCCAGCCGGTGACCCTGGAGCTGGACGAAAGCGGGCGAGTGAACGGGGTACGCTTTTTGCGCACCGAGCTGGGCGCCCCGGACGCGGGAGGAAGACGCCGCCCGACGCCGATCCCCGGCAGTGAGTTTGTTATGCCGGCGGATGCGGTGATCATGGCCTTTGGCTTCCACCCGCACCGCATGCCCTGGCTGGAAGCGTCGGGCGTGGCGCTGGACAGCCAGGGGCGCATCAAAGCCGGCGTCGAGAGCCGTTACCGTTACCAGACCAGTCAGGAGAAGATCTTTGCCGGCGGCGATGCCGTGCGCGGCGCAGACCTTGTAGTGACGGCGATGGCGGAAGGCCGTCACGCGGCGCAGGGGATTTTGGACTATCTGGCGCTGAAAACGACGCCGCTTCACTGACGACAAACCCGGCCCCGCAGCGTAGTATGAGGGCGTCCTTTTACGCTGTGGGGTCGGTATGTCACTCAATATTCACGTCATTAAAGATAAAATCCTCTCTGAGAACTGGTTCGTACTACGCAACATGACTTATGAGCTAACGCGGGCGGACGGCAGCGTCGTGCGCCATAAGCGCGAAGTCTACGATCGCGGCAATGGCGCCACCGTACTGCTGTATAACCGCCATAAGCAGACGGTGGTCCTGGTGCGGCAGTTCCGGGTCGCCACCTGGGTCAATGGCAATCATGACGGCATGCTGATTGAAACCTGCGCCGGGCTGCTGGACAACGACGAGCCGGAAGCCTGCATTCGTAAAGAGGCGGTGGAAGAGACCGGCTACGAAGTGGGCGAGGTGCGTAAGCTGTTTGAGCTGTTTATGTCGCCAGGGGGCGTCACCGAAGTGGTGCATTTCTTTATCGCCGAGTACAGCGACGCGCAGCGAACCACCAGCGGCGGCGGGGTGGATGATGAAGCCATCGAGGTGCTGGAGCTGCCTTTTAGCCAGGCGCTGCAGATGGTCGCTGACGGTGAGATCCGCGACGGTAAGGCGGTCATCCTGCTGCAGTATCTGCAAACCTCCGGCCTGATGTCGAGGAACTCTGACAAATCCGATTGAGTAAGCGGCTGCCGTTGTCCAGGATAGGCGCCGTGGTCGGGTTTATCTGGGGTCGGGCGGTTCATGCTTTTTCGCATCATTTTTTTCCTCTTTCTGGCGGTGCTGCCTTGCTCGCAGGCATGGTCGGCACCGACGCAGCAGCGCTTCAACGACTGGCAGGTCACCTGTAACAACCAAAATTTCTGCGTCACCCGTAACGTGGGGCTGCATTATGGGCTGGTGATGACCCTCAGCCGCAGCGCCGGAGCAGTGACTGACGCCAGCCTGCGTATCGAACTGGGGGGCACCGGTAATCCGGTGGCGACGCTAGCGCCGATAGCGCCGCGCCTGCTGCTGGATGGCAAACCGGTGTCCCTGACCGACAAGCGCTGGCACATTGAAGATAAGCTCATTAAAACCGCCGACAGCGTGACGATCGATGCATTTCTCCAGCAGGTTCAGGAGGGGAAAGCTCTCTCGCTGGCCAATGGCCTGCAGAGCATCTCCCTGCAGGGGTTGAAAGCGGCTCTGTTTTTTATCGACGATCGGCAAAAGCGGGTAGGCAGTGAAACGGCCTGGGTCGGCAAAGGGGAAGAGCCGCCGCTCAGCGTACCGCCGGCCCCGGCGCTGCGCGCGGTGGCGACCGCGGAAACAGCGCAGTCGCCGCTGGGGCGTGAGGAGCTCAACGATCTGATGGACTACGGTAATGAGCGGATGAACAACAGCAACTGCTCCCTCGATCCCTTCCGCCGTGAAATTCGCGTTACTGCGCTGACGGATGACAAAGTGCTGCTGATGACCAGCTGCGAATCCGGCGCGTACAACACCGTCTGGCTGGCCTGGCTGGTCACCCGCCAGCGGCCGTATGTCGCCCGTCAGGTGCGACTGACGCTGCCGTTTCAGCCGCCGGGCGAGGCACCGCGGGAGATCGAGCTTATCAACGCCAGCTACGATGATCGCCGCCATGAGCTGGTGACCCTGGATAAAGGCCGCGAGGCCGGCGATTGCGGGATCCAGACCCGCTGGCGTTTTGACGGCCAGCGGTTCAGTCTCTCCCGCTACGCGCAGCAGCCGACGTGTGATAACTGGCAGGGGCCAGACGCCTGGCCCACGCTGTGGATCACCCGTTAAGCACCTGCTCCGCGGTGGCGACGATATGGTCGACCGTAAAGCCAAAGAACGGAAACAGCTGCTCTGCCGGGGCGGATTCGCCATAGCCGGTCATGCCGACGATCTTGCCTTTTAAGCCGACATATTTATACCAGTAGTCCGCTATCCCGGCCTCGACCGCCACCCGGGCGCTAACGTCCGACGGCAGCACCGACTCGCGCCAGGCCTCATCCTGGGCATCAAACACATCGGTGGAAGGGAGCGAGACGACCCGCACATTCACCCCGTTCGCCAACAGTTTTTCTGCGGCCAGCACAGTGATCTCCACTTCCGAGCCGGTGGCGATGAGGATCAGGTCGGGCTTCCCGCCGGCATCTTTCAGCACGTAGCCTCCCCGGGCAATAGCCTGCACCTGTTCCGGGGTGCGCGGCATCTGCGCCAGGTTTTGCCGCGACAGGATCAGCGCCGTTGGTCCGTTCTGGCGCGCAATGGCCGCCTGCCAGGCGACGGCGGTCTCCACCTGGTCGCAGGGGCGCCAGGTGCTGAAGTTCGGCGTCAGACGCAGACTGGCCAGCTGTTCCACCGCCTGGTGCGTCGGGCCATCTTCCCCGAGACCGATGGAGTCATGGGTATAGACCATGATCTGCCGGGCCTTCATCAGGGCCGCCATGCGCGCGGCGTTGCGGGCGTACTCCACGAACATCAGGAAGGTAGAGGTATACGGAATGAAGCCCCCGTGCAGGGCGATGCCGTTGGCCACCGCGGTCATGCCAAATTCGCGCACGCCGTAGTGGATATAGTTGCCCGCAGGATCGTCTTTAATCGATGTCGAGCCAGACCAGATGGTCAGGTTACTCGGCGCAAGATCCGCCGAACCGCCCAGCAGTTCCGGGAGATGCGGGCCGTAGGCGTTCAGCGCGTTTTGCGAGGCCTTGCGGCTGGCGATTTTCGCCGGCTCGGCCTGCAGTTTCGCCACGTAGTCGCGGGCGGTCGCGGCAAAGTCTTCCGGCAGGGTGCCATCCATGCGGCGAGTCAGCTCAGCGGCCAGCTCCGGAAACTGCTGCTGGTAGGCGGCGAATTTCTCGTTCCAGGCGTGCTCGGCTTTTTCGCCGCGCGGACGCGCATCCCAGCCCTGATAGATCTCTTTCGGGATCTCGAAGGGCGGATATTTCCAGCCCAGTTGCTGGCGGGCCAGGGCCACCTCTTTTTCGCCCAGCGCCGCGCCGTGAGACTCTTCCGACCCCGCTTTGTTGGGCGAACCGAAGCCGATGATGGTCCGACAGATAATCAGCGACGGCTTATCTTTCACCGCCTGCGCTTCCGCAATGGCCTGTTTAATGGCCTGCGGATCGTGACCATCAATGTCACCGATCACATGCCAGTGATAGGCGCGGAAGCGTTCGGCCGTATCATCGGAAAACCAGCCTTCGGTTTTGCCGTCGATGGAGATGCCGTTGTGATCGTAAAAACCGATCAGCTTACCCAGTCCGAGCGTACCGGCCAGCGAACAGGCCTCATGGGAGATCCCCTCCATCAGGCAGCCATCGCCCATGAAAACCCAGGTGTGATGGTCGATAATCTCATGACCGGGGCGGTTAAACTGTGCCGCCAGGGTGCGTTCGGCGATGGCCATGCCGACGGCGTTCGCCAGCCCCTGGCCCAGCGGGCCGGTGGTGGTCTCCACCCCGGGGGTATAGCCATGCTCCGGGTGGCCCGGCGTTTTTGAGTGCAACTGACGGAACTGCTTGAGTTCTGACAGCGGCAGATCGTAGCCGGTCAGGTGCAACAGGCTGTAGAGCAGCATCGACGCGTGGCCGTTGGACAGAATAAAGCGGTCGCGGTCCACCCAGCCAGGGTTCTGCGGATTGTGCTTGAGAAAATCGTTCCACAGCACTTCGGCAATGTCTGCCATCCCCATTGGCGCACCGGGGTGGCCGGAATTGGCTTTCTGCACCGCGTCCATACTCAGGGCGCGGATGGCGTTGGCAAGCTCTCTTCGGGACATAGTTTTCTCCGTGAGACTAAAGTGACAGTTTGGCGGCAAGCAGATCTTCCAGTTTGCGCTGATCGACGGCGAACAGGCGGATCCCCTCCGCCAGCTTTTCGACCGCCATCGGGTCCTGATTATGTTCCCAGCGGAACTCCGCCTCGCTGAGCGGCACCGGGCGCGGCAGGATCTGGCTGGCAGGGATCAGTTTGCGCACCACCGGGGCGTCGCTGGCCTGCAGCTCTTTTAACAAGGGCGGGGCGATGGTCAGCCGGTCGCAGCCGACCAGGGCGAGGATCTGTTCGGTGCGGCGGAAGCTGGCGCCCATCACGATGGTGGTGTATTTATGCTGTTTGAAGTAGTCATAGATATTGCGCACCGATTTCACCCCCGGATCTTCCTCCACCACGTAAGGATCCAGCGGCTTACGCGCCTGATACCAGTCATAAATACGCCCGACGAAAGGGGAGATCAGATAGACCCCGGCTTCGGCGCAGGCCCGGGCCTGGGCGAAGGAAAACAGCAGCGTCAGGTTGCAGTGGATGCCTTCTTTTTCCAGCGTCTCGGCGGCGCGGATCCCCTCCCAGGTGGATGCCAGTTTGATCAGGATCCGCGACTTATCAATGCCCATCTCCTGATACAGCGCCACCAGATGGCGCGCCTTCTCGATGCTCTTCTCCCGGTTGAAGGAGAGCCGGGCGTCCACCTCGGTGGAGACCCGGCCCGGAATGCTTTTGAGGATCTCCGCGCCAAAATTGACCGCCAGCTTATCGCAGGCGTGAGTCACCTGCGCTTCACGGCCGCCTCCTTGCTTTTTCGCCCAGGCGATGGCGTCGTCAATGAGTCCGCTATAGGACGCCAGGCCGGCGGCCTTCAGCAGCAGGGAGGGGTTAGTGGTGGCATCTTCCGGATGATAGTGGCGAATGGATTCGATGTCGCCGCTGTCGGCGACCACGGTGGTGAACTGCTTGATGCTGTCTAGCTGATTCATAGATAAGTCCTCCTGGAACAAGGTGTTACATGAGTGCTTGCCGGTATGCGGTATAAATAGTGATGAGGTACATAACCAAAAAGCATAGCAGACGGGGCTATTATTGGCGGCGAATCCGGGTAACATAACCGCTATAAATTGATAACAACCAGATCATAGCGATGGCCAGAGTTTGGCGGTGTTCAAAGTTTATCGCCCCGCCAGGAGGGATACTGTCTGCCACTGAAAGGTGAACGACAGGATGGTCATCACGCTTTTCCCCTACGAACGATACGTGAAAGAAAGGAATAGAAAATGGATGAGCAGTTAAAACAGAGCGCCCTCGACTTCCACGAATTTCCGGTTCCCGGAAAAATCCAGGTCTCGCCGACCAAACCTCTCGCCACCCAGCGCGATTTGGCGCTGGCCTACTCGCCGGGCGTCGCGGCCCCCTGTCTGGAAATCGAAAAAGATCCGCTGGCCGCCTACAAATACACTGCCCGCGGCAACCTGGTGGCGGTCGTCTCCAACGGCACCGCGGTGCTGGGGCTGGGGAATATCGGCGCGCTGGCCGGCAAGCCGGTGATGGAGGGCAAAGGCGTCCTGTTTAAGAAATTCGCCGGCATCGATGTGTTTGATATCGAAGTCGATGAGCTGGATCCGGACAAATTCATTAACGTCGTCGCCGCCCTTGAGCCGACCTTCGGCGGTATCAACCTGGAAGATATTAAAGCGCCGGAGTGTTTCTACATCGAGCAGCAGCTGCGCGAGCGGATGAATATTCCGGTTTTCCATGACGATCAGCATGGCACGGCGATCATCAGCACCGCGGCGATCCTCAACGGTCTGCGCGTCGTCGAGAAGAATCTGTCCGACGTGCGGATGGTGGTCTCCGGCGCGGGCGCGGCGGCGATCGCCTGCATGAACCTGCTGGTGGCGCTGGGGATGCAAAAGCACAACATCGTGGTCTGCGATTCGAAAGGCGTCATCTATAAAGACCGTGAACCGAACATGGCGGAAACCAAAGCCGCCTACGCAGTGGAAGACGACGGCAAACGTACGCTTGATGATGTGATCGATGGCGCCGACATTTTCCTCGGCTGCTCTGGCCCGAAAGTGCTGACTCCGGAGATGGTGAAGAAGATGGCGCGCGCGCCGCTGATCCTTGCCCTGGCCAACCCGGAGCCGGAAATTCTGCCGCCGCTGGCGAAGCAGGTCCGCGATGACGCCATCATCTGTACCGGTCGCTCCGACTACCCTAACCAGGTCAACAATGTGCTCTGCTTCCCGTTCATCTTCCGCGGCGCGCTGGACGTCGGCGCGACGGCGATCAACGAAGAGATGAAGCTGGCGGCGGTGCACGCCATTGCCGAGCTGGCCCATGCTGAGCAGAGCGAAGTGGTGGCCTCCGCCTATGGCGATCAGGATTTAAGCTTTGGTCCGGACTACATCATTCCGAAACCGTTCGACCCGCGGCTGATCGTCAAGATTGCCCCTGCGGTGGCGAAGGCGGCAATGGATTCCGGCGTGGCAACGCGCCCCATCGCTGATTTTGACGCCTATATCGAGAAGCTGAGCGAGTTCGTCTATAAAACCAACCTGTTTATGAAGCCTATCTTCTCTCAGGCGCGCAAAGAGCCGAAGCGCGTGGTGTTGGCGGAAGGGGAGGAGACCCGGGTGCTGCACGCCACTCAGGAGCTGGTGTCGCTGGGGCTGGCCAAACCGATTCTGGTGGGGCGCCCTAGCGTGATTGAAATGCGCATCCAGAAGCTGGGTCTGCAGATCAAGGCCGGCGTTGACTTTGAGATCGTCAATAATGAATCCGACCCGCGGTTTAAAGAGTACTGGAGCGAGTACTACCAGCTGATGAAGCGCCGCGGCATTACCCAGGAGCAGGCGCAGCGGGCGGTGATTAGCAACACCACGGTGATTGGCGCCATCATGGTTCATCGCGGTGAAGCGGATGCGATGATCTGCGGGACTATCGGCGAGTACCACGACCACTACCGCGTGGTGCAGCCGCTGTTTGGCTATCGCGACGGCGTCAGCACCGCCGGGGCGATGAATGCGCTGCTGCTGCCGAGCGGCAACACCTTTATCGCCGACACCTATGTCAATCACGATCCCTCCCCGGAAGAGCTGGCGGAGATCACCCTGATGGCGGCGGAAAGCGTGCGTCGCTTCGGTATTGAGCCGCGGGTGGCATTGCTGTCGCACTCCAACTTTGGTTCCGCCGACTGCCCGTCAGCCAGCAAGATGCGCAAAACCCTTGAACTGGTGAAGGCGAGCGCCCCGGAGCTGATGATCGATGGCGAAATGCATGGCGACGCCGCGCTGGTGGAAAGCATCCGCAACGACCGCATGCCGGACAGCCCGCTGAAGGGATCGGCCAATATTCTGGTGATGCCGAATATGGAAGCCGCCCGGATCAGCTATAACCTGCTGCGTGTCTCCAGTTCGGAAGGGGTGACCGTCGGACCAGTGCTAATGGGGGTGGCGAAGCCGGTGCATATTCTGACGCCGATCGCCTCCGTACGCCGCATTGTGAATATGGTGGCGCTGGCGGTTGTCGAAGCGCAAACCGAACCGCTGTAATCTCGTTTTTTTCCCATTAACGCGCGGAGAGTTTTCCGCGCACAATATCAGGCAGGCCGGCGAGTAAAAACGCTGAGCCTGCCTTTTTAATTCCGCCGCATTATTATTTTCTCTCCTGAGTGATCCACTTCACCTTTTAACCCCACTTGCCGAAATTTGTTATTTGCCGCGCTGAAATACCGTCACCATGAGGACAGATTTCAGGGGGGCAATCAGTCATGGATAAAGAACGCATTATTCAGGAATTCGTACCAGGCAAACAGGTCACACTGGCGCATCTGATTGCCCACCCGGGAGCGGAGCTGGCGAAAAAGATCGGCGTACCCGAATCCGGCGCGATCGGCATTATGACGCTGACACCGGGGGAAACAGCGATGATCGCCGGCGATCTGGCGATGAAGGCCGCCGATGTGCACATCGGTTTTCTCGACCGGTTTAGCGGCGCGCTGGTGATCTACGGTTCGGTCGGCGCGGTGGAGGAGGCGCTCCTGCAGACCATCGGCGGGTTAGGCCGCTTATTAAATTATACCTTGTGCGAATTAACGAAAAGTTAATTGAGAGCGACCATGAAGCGTATTGCCATTGTCGGCGCCGTCGGTGCAGGAAAAACCACGTTATTTAATGCCCTGCAGGGAAATTATTCCCTCGCCAGAAAAACGCAGGCGCTGGAATTTAACGATCGTGGCGACATCGATACACCCGGGGAATATTTCAGCCATCCGCGCTGGTATCACGCCTTAATTACCACCCTGCAGGATGTGGACACCCTGATTTATGTCCACGCGGCCAATGATACCGAAAGTCGCTTGCCTCCCGGGTTACTGGATATTGGCAGCCGAAAGCACCTTATCGTGGCGATCAGTAAAACGGATCTGCCGGATGCCAACGTCGCCGCGGTGCGGCAGCTGCTGGACGGGATGGGGTTTCAGGCGCCGGTTTTCGCCCTCAACGGTTGCGATCCGCAAAGCGTCGCGTCGCTGGAAAATTATTTGAGTGAGCTCAGCCAAAAGGAGGAAGGGCCAGGTGAAGAAACTCATTACCGCTA
>NZ_PJDK01000091.1:0-19091 GCF_002837615.1 Klebsiella sp. X1-16S-Nf21 | reverse complement strand
TACGAACAGATTGCTCAGACAATATTTTCCAAAAGGAACTGACTTATCGGTTCACAGCCAGCAAAGACTTAACAGTGTTGCCAGACAGCTCAACGAAAGGCCGAGAAAAACGCTAGACTATGAATCATCAGCAGAACGGTTCAATAAGTGTGTTGCGTCCATCAGTTGAACTCACAGCTCATAGCAGACATTTGCGTGAGCGTGTCCAACGACGTTCAGGTTTCCTGATAGAATCCCTGTACAGAGCCTTGTTAATTTCTGCCTGGATAGCTCTTTAGGCGGTATTCAACCGGGCTGAGTCCCTTGAATTTAAGGCTAATTCGTCGGGTATTGTAGTATCGTATGTAATCCTCAATAACTATCTTAAATTCATCAATATCCTTAAATTTACTGGTGTAAAAACATTCTGATTTTAAAGTCCCGAAAAAACATTCTGCACAGGCATTATCGAGGCAGTTGCCTTTGCGGGACATACTTTGGATGATGCCAAACTCCCGTAACTGATACTGGTACCATCGATGACGGTATTGCCAGCCCTGATCTGAATGAAGAACCGGATTGGTACCCGCATCAAGCCTGGCAAATGCCTTAATGAGCATGTCATCGATCATCGGCATGGTTGGATGTTCTGAAATACTGTAGGAGATCACTTCGTTATTGAAGAGATCAATAATGGGTGAAAGGTAGAGTTTGCGGCCACTGACGGCGAATTCAGTGACATCGGTGACCCATTTTTCGTTGGGCCGGCTGGCTTTGAAGTTTCGTTGCAGGATATTGTCAGCAGCGCGCCCATGTTCACCCCGCCATGAACTGTAGCGCTTCACTCTTATCGCAGCTTTGAGACGAAGCACATTCATCAGACGTTGAACCACTTTGTGGTTTAATGCTCCTCCCTCTCTTCTGAGCGCCAGTGCTATCCGCCGATAACCATAGCGGCCCAGGTTCTCATCATAGATCTCTTTGATTCTGCATTTCACTTCATCGTATTTTCCCGGAGAGCGGAGTGCTTTCAGATGATAGTAAAACGTACTCCTGGGTATCTGAGCTATCTGCAAAAGCTGGTCGAACGAATAGTGCTGCCTCAGTTCGTCGATAATTCTGACCTTATCCCTTACCGAACTAAGGCTTTCAACTTTTTTAAATAAAGTATCCGCAATTCCAGACGGCGGACTTTTTGTTCAAGCTCCTGAATACGTTTATCTTTCGAACGCTCCAGTTCTACCTCAAGCGCAACAGGATCATCAATCATATGAAGTGCCCTTTTCTTGCCCACACGGAGAGAACGAAGCCCTTCCTCTCCATGTTCGCTGAACACCTTCATCCACTTCCCAACCGAGGCCGAACCCGCGACGTTAAATTTCGTAGCAGCCTGCGTCTGGGAAATCTGTCCCGTCAGTACAGCCTTCACGGCTTCGACTCTGATATCGGGATCGATTGATACACCCTTATCCCTGGGCTTCAGACCTTCTTCTCCATAAGCATCATAGGCTGCAACCCAAATTCTTACCTGGGTTCTGGGAACGTTAAAGCGAGCTGAAGTTAAGCGATAGCCTTCATCGGTAGCGAAATAGTGCATAACCACTTCGAGGCGCTGTTGAAAGGTGTACTTACGTCTGGACATGGAACTCTCCAATTTGAGAGTCCAACTAAATGGGCGCAGTGCATGTGGTTGGTTAATGAAAATTAACGTCCTACGGGGCTTTCTTCTTTCTGCCTCACAACATCAAAACACTCAAACATCATGAGGCAAAAAGCCTCAAGCGCCGACACCATTATACCCTGTTTACTCCCATCCTCCCAGGGCTAATAAGCTGGTAAGTCAATAATTTTTAAGATGGTTTCCGCCGTGTTTCTGCTCTGCATCCCGGCATCTGCTGGAGTTCAGTCATGAATTTTCCCCTCTGTCGGTATGCTCCGGCTACCACTTCTGTGCCGTCCAGTGTAACGGCTCTGTGCAGACGCAATGCAGTGCCAGGACAACCCCCTTGTTCGCCAGCTGCATCCATGTCTGATGTTTACGAAATGACTCAGCCACCTGTTTGAAGATTTACGCAAAATATAGGTGTACGCCTATGACAAAATTATCCAGGCAATATCAGATATCAGATATCAGATATCAGATATCAGATATCAGATATCAGTAGCGTCATGTTTGAAAGAGATTTTTAAAGTCACTTTTCCTGATTGTATTTCTTTCAACATTTAATGAAGGTAAGGTTATTTAGCCAATTGACGCGCCACTTGAATAAGTTATTATTACTTACAAGCACTCAGAACTATCAGCAATTTTACAGGCTCAACAATGCCTGTAGAAATATCTTTGCATCGGTATTATTTTAAGGAATCAATTATGACACTCACTGCATATTACCAGTTAAGGAATACAAAGGCCGCAGGTCTTGGTTTCGAATTGCTGACCAGTGAACCGGGAGCCTTTATTGTGCTGGAAGAATGCAGTTATGAGAAACCGTATGAAATTGCCCGCTATGGGCATAACGGGAGTGCAGGCGATCTTTCGAATGCGTTCAGCTGCGCGATGAATAAAGCCCGTAGCCTGCAGAATTACAGTGGAGCAAAGCTGGATTACAACGTTTACGAAGAAACTGCCTGAATCATCCTGTAATAGCTGTGTGTAGTCTTTGCCCGCCGCTGGCGGGCTTTTTTATGTGGCACCGGACAGGAGCGCCAGGCATCATGACAGCGCCCTCTCCTCCTTTGCTTCACTTCCTGTCAGGTTTAAGACGACTATCAAACCGGAACGGTATCTGTTGAGCCTTCTGCACGATCCCGTAAAACTCAGGGTGCTCAGGATTTAACAGATAATTGAACTCTACCGGCGATAAGGCTGAGGGAACACGCAGTGCAACTGAGCTCCTGGTAAATGACCAGGCATCTCCGTATTCAGCCAGTTCCTGAGGCGCATCCTCATCAGCCCAGTTGCCCGGTAATTCATCCATGTTTGCGCTTTGGATCAGTTCATCAGGCACATCGATACTCAGTAGAGTGAAAGAGTCCATTATCTGTGCCGCATGCAGGTGTACCAACGTCTCCAGCATCGTTAGTGATGCCGTTTCGGAGACATATACCATTGACACCCCCACGCTATTCCAGCGCCCACCAGCCTCTTTCGCACCATATCCGGTCCAGGCCGTAGAAAGATACTTTGTTTTCGTCAGCCTGTAGAGGATCACGAGTACACCCCATGCTCCAGACGCGTGATCAGCTTAATGACCTCATACGCTCCTGTCTCGGATGCCATCAGGTCTGCTGGCACTTTCCAGCTCAATGCCCGGTTAGGTTCGTTCAACCACTTCTGTGCGGCTTCCTTGTCGCCTTCAAACAAATCTACCGCCCGATCAATGACGCGGATAATCCGAACCAGACGTTCACTTTGTTCCGGGTTAAAACGTGCCTTCACACTGCGGCTAAATGTGGTTGACGGGATACCGGACATTTTTCTCAGGTCATTCTGGGTTATTCTGGCCCAGTCAGTTATCCGGTTCGCCACCTTCCCGTCCAGACCTTCATTGATTTGGCCCAGAAGCGCTACGCCATCAGCATTATTTAACCCGGCAACCTGCCAGAGGCGCTGTGGTCTGGCTGGAGTTGAGGACAAACTAAATGTTTTCATAGCAAACCTCCATTTGGTCTTTGCATTATACCCAAATGGTAATAATAGAGCAAATATCAACCACCAGCAGACGGAAGGCATTTTTCCTGATTGCGATACTCAGAGTGTAGCGATCGGTATCGAGTCCCACCTCGTTGTGTAGGCTGGAGAGAGCATATCTCTCTTCATTGACCACGCCGGTGCGATGCCCCGACCGGCAAACCATACTTTGCCTTTGCCTGAGTTGTTTATCGTATCCAGTACGTTCATGAGCGCGTCACTGTTTGCATACGACCTCCCTTCATCAAATAACGATAGCTGGGTAACTCCGCAGGGACGGAAATCGTTGAGCATGACACCCGCCTTTGCATAGTTATGTCCGTCTTTCCAGATTTTATCCAGAGCCCGGCCCGCCGCCGCGATAATGTCCCGCGTATCACGTGATGGAATGCAGAGCTGTTCGCTGGAGACTTTGCTGTAATAGGGTTCATGTTTTGAAAAAGGCGAGGTTTTTATGAAAGCTGATACCTGACCGCAGTACTGACGTTCCTGGCGCAATTTTTCCGCAGCACGTTCAGCATACTGGCAAATTGCCTGGCGCATGGATTCATACGTTGTTATACGCTGCCCAAAGCTCCTGCTGCATATGATCTGTTGTTTTGGTGGCGGGGCATCCTCCAGGTCGATACAACTTTCCCCCCGTAGTTCCCTCACTGTTCGTTCAAGAACTACGGTGAAGTTTCGTCTTATGAATGCAGGGTTAGTACGAGCCAGCTCTAGCGCAGTGGTTATGCCCATTGCATGAAGCTTACTTGTGGTTCGTCCCCCCACATCTCCTCTAGCCGTCATCACCTCAACGGGGTCGGTGTTGTTTAAACTGAGCAGGCTGCACCCTGTGGTGAGGGCATCAGCCTGAAAAGCACAATATATTCATATACATTGTAGGCCGGGTGAGCGCAGAGTCACCCGGCAAGAAAGACGGCTCAATTATTTACTCCAGCGCCAGCAACGCAAAGCTCGCCAGCCAGTGCCCGCCGCTGTAGTGGCTGCCCACCACATGCTCGACGCTCACCGTCAGGTGTTTCGCCACCGCATCACTTAGCACCTGCTGCGCCGGATGGTTGACCGGAAGCGCTTTCGCAATGTGCTTCATGCACAAGGCACGGCTGAGATTTAATCCGTCGAGATGGGCAATTTTCGGATCGGTACGATCGCTCACCTCCGCCGGGTTCATAAGTTCCGCAACGGAGCCGACATCCGGCAAAAACGCGTCAAACCAAGCCGCAAAGTCCGCCGACACCTTGCTCATCAATAACGCTTCCGTCAAGGCGCCGGAAATATACTTATCGCCGCCGGGTTCGTAGTGGGCCGGATAGCGCGTGTCGGCAAGATAAAACTGCTCTGCAGAGGACAGAATAGCCTGCTCAAGCGCGCTATCTTCTACAGCTCGGGCATAATCTAGCGCCATAGCTAGAGTAAACGCTGTGTTGTAGTGCGTCCCCACGCGGATCGGATAGGTGAGTTTAGCAAGGTAATCCACCAGCCGGTTGCGAATATACTGGGTAAGCGGCTCCAACGTCTGATACCAGCCTGCGACAGCGACGACTGTTTCATTTCCTGGGCCAGCGCCAGCAGCCAGCCGTAACCATACGGCCGCTCAAACGAGTCGCGGAACGGTGCGGTGAAATAGGCCAGCTCCTTCGCCACGTTCTCTTTGGTCAGGTGTTGGTCGAAAAGCTCAACGATCGCCTTCTGGCACGGTAAGTGGGGATAAAGATGCACGCAGCGCAGCAGCAGCCGTGTACCGCCGAATGCCAGTCAAAACAACCGTAAAAAATCGGGTGCAGTTCACGAGGCGGCAGCACGTCGCCATCATCATTAAGTAGGTGCATGATGTGGTTCGGGTATTCCAGGCGCAAATAGGTCAAAGGCATGCGGGCAAACGCGTCAGCCTGATCTTGCGTTAATTCCATGACAGCTCCTTAGCGAAACACGAGGAAATACATTAAGAACACGTTCACCACCAGCAGGGTTAACGCGGTCGGGATTTGGATTTTGATCACCTGATATTTGTCCTTCAGCTCCAGCAGAGCGGCGGGAACGATGTTGAAGTTTGCGGCCATTGGCGTCATCAGCGTGCCGCAATAGCCCGCGTACATGCCAAACGCTAACAGAGGCGCCGGATTCCCGTGATGAACGTTGATCAGAAACGGCAACGCGATACCGGCACTTAATACCGGAAAGGCCGCAAACGCATTGCCCATGATCATGGTGAACAGTGCCATCCCCACGCAGTAAATGATCACCAGCATGAAGCGGTTATCCGGGTTCACAAACAGGCTCACTACCTTTTGCACCGAGTCGCCCGTTTTTGCCACCACAAAGACCGCGCCAAGCATGGCCAGCATCTGCGGAAGGATCACCGCCCAGCCGATAGTATCGACAAGACGACGAGACTGACGAACAGCATGCAGCGGCGTTCCTTTGGTAAGCCACCAGCCGGTGAGGATCGCCGCAACGCAGGCAACGAAAAGCGCCGCCAGGGTGAGCTGTTTTTGATCGAGCAGGAACACGCCGCCGATCGACACCCCTTTCAGGAACAGGGTGCCGATAACCGTCACCATCGGGATCATCAGCGCAGGCAGGAACAGCCAGTTCTTGAGTCTGTTCGAAGAGGCAACTCGCGCCTCCTCGGTGGACATTTTATAGTGCCCTATCCCGACTAGGCTAAATCCCGCCAGCAGGGCGATAGCGATGACGCCGCCGCCGATGATGCGGTACGCCAAGGATTTACCGAGTTCCTGTACCATCAGGTCGCCAAACAGGAAGATCCCGCCAAACAAAAACCAGAACAACGCGGTTGTAAAACGCTTTGGATTGGCGCGACGCGAAGGGTCATGACAACCAGCAGCATCACGACAAAATCAATCAGGTAATACACACGGTTAATGGTGATAAGCGTCATCATTGTGTGGGCTCCTGCATCCCCTGCTCTGCTCGCCATGCCATGATGTCTCGACGGATGCTGGCATTGAGGCGCAGCAGGCGCGTAATATGAATAATCAATGCCGCAATGGCGGTTGGAATGGCCCACAGGCCGATATGCAGCGGTTCGATACCCTGAATGCCGTTCTCTTTCAGAAACGCGTCAATTAGCAGCACTGCGCCAAAAGCAATAAAGATATCTTCTCCGAAGAAAACTGCGATGTTGTCACACGCGGCGGCATGGGCTTTGATTTTGTCGCGAATGTGCTGTGGGACTTCGCCGTATTCGTTCAGCGCCGCCCCTTCGGCCATCGGGGCCAGCAGCGGACGCACCGTCTGGACATGGCCGCCCAACGACATCAGCCCCAGCGCGGCCGTGGCTTCACGCGCAACAAAATAAAGCATCAGAATACGCGCCGAAGTGGCACTAGCGATCTTCGCCACCCAGGCCTGGGCGCGCTCCTTAAGCCCGTAATACTCCAGCAGACCAATGACCGGTAGGATCAGAATGAAGGTGGCCAGCGAACGGCTGTTCACGAACTTCTCACCGAAGGTTTCCAGCAGCATGCCAAAATCCATACCGACCAGCAAACCCGTCGCCAGCCCCGCTACCACGACCACCAGCAGCGGGTTGAAGCGCAATGCAAAACCAATAACCACGATCGGTATCCCGATCAGCGGCAACAGTGTAGTACCGTCCATAACGTTTACCCTATCGAAAGTGAGCGTTGCGCGCCGGCGGCTATTTTTTTAATTTGCGGCGAGCGATGTTGTGTTTTTCGTCAGGTTTGGTAAACCTGCGCTAAAAAGCTACATCTTTACCTCAACAACATGCATACAAATTATCAATAAAATATACTTATTTTATTGATAATTTTACATTCATTGCTAAGGATCGTTATGACTTCAGAAAAGAGTGCTAACCCCCATCACGACGATATCAACGACGGCCGGATCGTTTCCTCCCGCCATCTGGTGTCGGATCGCTGCGCGGAGCTGTCGGAGCTGGAATATGCGCTAATTATGACCAGCAACGCATTCAACAAATGGATGGTGCGCTGCATGACCGCAGCGGGTGAACCTGACATGGGCGCCTTTGACGTCTCCCTGCTACATCATGTGAACCACCGCGATCGCAAGAAAAAGCTGGCCGACATCTGTTTCGTTCTCAACGTAGAAGATACCCACGTGGTGATCTACGCCCTGAAAAAGTTGGTTAAAGCGGGCTACGTGACGAGTGAAAAGGTGGGCAAAGAACTCTTTTTCTCCACCACAGAGGTAGGGAAAGCATTGTGCATGAAGTACCGGGACGTTCGGGAAGCGTGTTTGATTGCGATCCAAACGGATAGCGGAATTACCGGGAAATCGATTGGGGAAGCCGCGCAGCTGTTACGCACGATCTCCTCCCTGTATGACACCGCCGCTCGCGCGGCGGCATCACTCTGAGGCTAAGGGCTTCTGAACAGGGTAAGACTGCGTCCGGACAGTGAGTACTCGACGGTTTCGGTGATGACTGTCCCTGTGGCAGCCGCATCCACCGTTGAGAGTTTGAGCCCCCCTTCGCCAAACTGCAGGGTGTGGAGCGGTAAGGTGCCATCAAACGAATTGAACGGCACCAGCAAATCGTGCCAGATGCCCTCCACCTGCTGAAGATCTGGTCAGCTGATGGAGTTCCGGCAATACCCCATCCCTTATATTCCAAAATAAGGGAGCAAGACGTTTAGTTGCCTTTTACTTTATCAATTGCCTGCTGCAAGCGATAAAAATCATGCGCACCGGGCATAATGCTGGTGGTTTTGTTTTGCGGATTATTGATATTCATAACGATAAACACTGACGTGTCGCTATAAGGATGTTTTGGGCTCAATGTCGCCGGAACATGAATGTTCGGGAAAGCCTGGAGTGAGTAACTCCCGGTAATGGGAAATCCTGTAACATGCCTATTCAGGAATACCGTCACTGTTTTACGTTGAATGATAATGACTATGATTTTTTAGAATGTTAAACAATAAACAGGAGGATAGTTTCCTGACCCACGGATACGTTGACCTTCAGTTGGTAAAAAGGTCAATGCCAGAAAGTAAAAGATGATGAGGACGAAATAACATAAAGCCGTTCAGGGACGTCTGGTTTTACCCGTCGATTTAAATCTGGACACTGTTTCTTCTGCCTGCACCAGGAGCGCTAACTGATGCGAAAGATTACATTTCTTGCTTCGAGTATTTCCTCAACTCTCGCCTTACGGTCAGGTTTTTATCATCTGGAGAAAACGGGATGGGCCCAAAAGGTATTCGGCCAGACGGATGCTGACAGCATCTGGACTGGCTGAAAACATAGCGCCCAGCTCTTTTTCAAACCTGATTTTCTCGGATGGACATGTAGTCATTTTTAACGGTGGAAGTTCCTGAACAAGTTTCAGGAAACAATCAGGAAATGGTTTTTAAGGTCTCCAGTTTTTGACTCTGTATGAACGACAAGCAGGAGTAAATAAGAGGCACAACGGACATGAAGGTCCGGAGAAATCGTACGCAAGCGGTTATGGATGCTGTCTGAAAGATGAAAAAACTTCTCATCTGACGGCTTCGTTATTCCCGTCGATACAAAAGTGATATGGCAGATGATACTTGCGGTGTGTAAAGGTGATTTTCCATGTATTCTTAATTATTTTTATTCAAAGGGAACAACGGACTGAGAATAACGCATAATAGCAACTTGTCATTTTTTTTGCACTGCATGTTGGGCAGGAATAATACCTGTCCGGTGCATGTATGAAGGGCTTTTTACATGGCAGAAAATAGTCTTTATAGTCAGCTTCCGGTATCCCGCCGAGAATTTCAACAGCCCTATTGACTTTGTGTGAGTAGTATTCCAGCGTATACCCGTATTTATTAAAAAATCAACAATTATATTAAAATACATTTCTCTTATTGATTCTGTAGGGGTTTTACGTGTCATATCCGAAAATGTGAATAGTATTTTTCACAACGACACTTTACAGCAACATGGCGTATTTTTCACCGAGCCATTTACCTACCCATTTTTTGTATTTATCCCTTTTATCTACTCCAAACTATCGACAACTTTACGACCATGCAGAACTATTATGGGATATTTATTGGCATCAAATTCCACTAACTTTATGGCACTTATAAGACTATTTAACTAGCTTACTTCGCTCTTTTTTAATCCCATTACCCGCATTCTCCTTAACGTATATCTGGTCCTGTTCTGTCGACCGACAGGAAAAACCACTTCATGTTTTCAGAAAACTTACTTTTAGCGAAGCACGCTCGGACACTGTTATTCTCCAACCTGAATCAACCTTAATCAAATTACAATATCAAGGATGTGAAGTCTGTTAACTCATATAACATCCAGACATCACCAAAATAATTTAAGCTTCTCATATGAATCTTTAAGAGAAAATTCGACACGTAAGTTTTCCATATTTCCCATGGGGATGAAACCTTCCAGAACATCAGCCATAATCTCGTAACCTCATGCATATACTTTGTGATCACGTCGTCCGGTATCATAGGTTATAAACCGGGGAAAGAGAACCACATTTGTCACCTCCACAAAGGCGGACATTTCTGTATCGAGGAGCATCTGAAAGCGTCATTAGACAGGGCCAAATAAGCCCTAACATAAGCTGGTTTAAATCTGGCCAGATTCCATAGATTGACCAGGAAATTCATCTGTATAGAGACGATGTTTTTCCTGAATAACTCAAGATCGACGGGTTTATAAACAGACTTCTTCCCGCTCAATAATTCGCATGGCTCATTTAATTTCATCTCGGTACTGTCAAAAGGTCTGCCGTACGTTTCAAACTTCAGTAACTGAGAGTCATCCAGGATCAATTTTATTAACTCACCCCATAAAACAGGCTTCCCGTTGACACGGAAACTAGCAGGCTACCTGGCCTGGCTTCTGACAGGGCAATTCTATTTAGACGCGCATCAGTGGCAGGATGGAAAAACCGCTCCAGCAGGTTCTCCGGTATATAGCGGTAGTCCGACGCGAGATCACGAGGCAACACACTGAGTAGTTTTTTCTGACTCCGTATCAACTGCAACTCCGAGCGGAGAAACGCCTTAATGACCGTGTCAGTCTGTACGTTGGGTTGTACGTCCATACGCTCTCCAGAGTACTTTTAAATCGCGCTACATACGGTTACTAAAGGGCTGTTATTATATCAAAGCCATCTCAGAGATACTACCGAAAAAAACAAGCACTAATATTATTAGATACTAAATTTTAAAAAAGCCCTGTCCTTTTACTTTGTACTGGTACTTATAACATTAGGCACTTTTTATAGAAACTGCACAGTTTTGCTCGGTTTCATTAGTACCTTTTAATCAAAAAAGTACTAATGAGGATAGATTTTCATTAGTACTTTTTCCTGTGAAAGGCACTAATGGCAGGACTGGACGCCTACACTTTCATTAGTACTTTTTTTGCAAATAGTTACTTATGTATAAGGGTACCTATTACTGGTTCGCAAAAAAGTTACTTTTCCCATCTCCACGGTTGCGTGGAGTGGTTTTCCGGGGATGGAACGCACACCGTGCGGGCCACAGGCAGAGGTTGTTGGACGAGCTCACAAGAAAGTTATTTTTTTTGCCAACGAAATGAGCACAAAAAAAATTTAAAAAAAAATGCAAACACCCTTGTTAGTTTAGAGAACTCTTTCTGGATTCCTGTAGTCTGTGTTGCTGGAGGAGTTGATATGAACCCGATAATTACGGCACATCAGGAAATCGTTATCGAGAACTCGGTTCGCTATATCGAGTTACTGAAATCAGAGGCATCAAAAATTCTGGATGAATACTGGGAGGCCTGGAAGGCGCGGAATCAACTGATATCCCAGACCACGTATGCAAACGGGGGAAGATTTATATCCGGTCGTTTTGCTCCTGTGCTGAGAAAGGTTGGATCGTCGCAAAAGCTGACAATTGTATGGAAAGATTTTTCGCCCAGGTTCAAAAACAAAATTGAACATCATGGCGTGGTTGTTAAACCTAAACTCGTAGGTTACAGCGTTAGTTGTTTTAAAAATACCCTAGACTGGGAACTGGAGATGATCTAGGAAACAGAAAAAAAATTAAACCAATCCGTGAACTACTCGTGGAATACCATCAACGAAAACTGGCCGACATCAAAAGACTGGAAAAACTGAAGAGGTTAATATAATGGCTGGCAACGCATCCCCAAAAACTGAACCGCGTAATCAACGAAACGCTGGAAATGACCCTCCTTTAGGGAGGGTCATTTCAAAATTAAAGCCACTTTCAAGTGAGTTCTATACACACTTTCATGAAAAAACAGAGCCTGCCTGCGCCAGTTTAACGCCATCTCCAATGCAATTTATAATATTTTCCGCCTGGTAGAAGGTGACCAGGCGACAAGCACTAAAGTTCAGAAATGGCTCTCCGGTGTTTACGATGAACTGTCGGGTAATGTAAATACCCTCAATGAGCAGATTGACAAAAATGTCGCCAGACTACTTCTGGATGATTCATCATACGAAGGGTTTGACTATGGTATATTTGAAATTCGCTGGAACCACCCATTGTTCTATAAATTGCTGGATATTATCCAG
Organism: Klebsiella sp. X1-16S-Nf21; assembly: GCF_002837615.1. Taxonomy (NCBI): domain Bacteria; kingdom Pseudomonadati; phylum Pseudomonadota; class Gammaproteobacteria; order Enterobacterales; family Enterobacteriaceae; genus Klebsiella; species Klebsiella sp. X1-16S-Nf21. The sequence goes on along the minus strand of NZ_PJDK01000091.1, from coordinate 6,891 downwards.
ACCGCCAACGTCCTGACTCGTCAGGCACACCAGTTGTGGTTATGCGGTCAGATATCACAACAGGTTCATGACCGAATTATCCTGCAACTCCTGAGCTCACTGCAGGTTGCGATGGACAAAATTACTAAAATACTGAACGCTGAAAATCGTGTGAATGGAAAATACGACATATTACCATTCATCCAGAGCATTAGCGGTTTAAATCGGTGGAACTTTATATTGCCAGTCTCGAAACGAAGGCCCTTGCTCAGTCCGGTTACATTGACATTTCAGCTGATACTGGCAGTGAGCAGACATTAAAACCAGAGGAAGCGGAAGGCTCTGGTAAGCCATCTGACAAAACACAATCTTCTGCCACTCCTGTTTCGGCACAATAACTCACAGGTTGATATGAGTATTATATCCGGGCTTTTTTTTAAAATCAGGGACTCCCTCTTTGGAGTGTATGACCACGACATTATCTTTGATACAGATGATGAGTGCGATATCCCGCACACGCCTATCAAGGATGTGCAAATATACCGTGATTATCCAAGTAAGCCTGCGTGTATAACGTTATTTTCAGAGTGTGCGATTTTATCCGCACATGCAAACCGGTTACAGTAAATCAATAGGTATATCGGTCTGCCAAATTCAGACCTGAGTGAGAAGGCCTATACCTTCACTAATCTGGTCATTAAGCCATTGATGTAATATACATGCTGGATACATCTTTTACCTGCGTCTGAAAACCATTACCATGCCGGTACAGGGGAACTACTAACGAACAGTTTAGAGACGGCTTTCCTCGCTTTAAAATTTGCGTACAGCACTGAATTACTTCCCATTGGTCTACAGGATGAAGAACAGATCCGAAAAGGTCGTTATCTTTATGCAGCCTTTATTTGTTGGCTTTTACATGACGCAGGCAAGATATTTGATGTCGACGTTATTTCCTCCACCCCGGACGTTAAAATCACATGGAGTCCACTCTCATCCAGTCTGATGGGCTGGGCAAAGTCAAACCGTATTTTTTCCTATGAAGTTATATGGCTTAAAAGGCAGGCTAACGAGCATTCCGTGCGGGCACCTGTATTCCTTGAACGCTGCTTAAACGATACGTGCCTTAATTATTTGAGCGACGTAATCAAGGAACGGTTGTACGATAAAATGCTGTCGGCATTAGGTAATTGTACAACCAGTGATGATTTTATTTCTCGATGCATGTGAACGGCCGACTGGCATTCCACCGGCGCCGATACCAGCTATCGGTATGATAAACAATTCGCTATTCGGGCATCAGATACTAATGCCCGAGCCATCGCGATTCTAAAAGACAATATCAATACTCTCAATATCAATGTTTTCAACTCATCGTCAGTACACCATGATAGAAACTCACAGCCTCAGGTACATATTATGATTATTGTTGGCTCTGTTTACATCTCAGGGCAGCCAGTACGGCAGTGACGACTGGCTGCGCTTTTGCCGGGCTAATAACCTGGCACCGAGCATGAGCCGGCGTGGCAACTGCCAGGATAATGCGGTGGCCGAATCGTTCTTCAGTTCGCTGAAAAAAGAACGCATTAGTAAGAGAATATACAAAACCCGGATCTGGCCCGGGCGGATGTCTTCGATTACATTGAAGTGTTCTACAACCGGGCCCGGTGCCACAGTCACCCCGGCGGCGTCAGTCCGGAGGCCTTCGAACAGGCCTCGTCGTTAGGACAGAATTTGTCTACAGGCACGGGGTCAGTCCACTTGTTGCCCTTGGGTTAGTGGCTAGCCTATCAGCTATTAATCTGGTGTTGGGGCTCCCCTGAGGGCTCGACTTCACTTCGATCTGGCACGTCAATTTGTAGAGATCGAGAAGGCGATGATGAAAACCGAACCCGCGGAGGAAAACATTGCTGAGATCACGGATAAGCGCCTGACCATCGGAATGGATGAACCTCCAGTTCTCCGTGTACTGGATGCGTTGTGTTATAACGAGAAGCGTCGAGCTATGAACTATCCCAATTCAGAAATGGTTAACATCGGCTGGTTCCAGCGTAAGATGGCTCCTTTTCTTAACGTTCACAGCGATCAACTGAAGAAAATAGGTAATACACTTCAACAACAGAATTAACCTTCAGGAAGCCCGATATCTGTCGGGCTTTTTTCTGCCCGGGAGCAAATTACTCTGCACCCCATTCTGACACACACTATCTCCTGATCTATTCAGCCCACGGGCACATTCATCTTCAGGAGTCACCTCATGTTGTTACTTCACGAGGTCCGTCACCAGCGGATGCGCAACAGGATCATCCTTGCCGTTGCGCTGCTGGCCGCTATCGCCTCCATTTCGCCCGAACAGCTCGGCATCACGCTATACAAGCTGTCTCTGGTTTCCATCGCTGCCATTCTCGGCTACCACCCTGATCGAGCACTGTTTCCTTACGCCAGCCCGGGGAGCTATCTGATAGAAGATTGGAAAGAGAACCTCGGCAAGCCGGTGCCAGTGAGCCGCAATGAGCCTGAATACCCCGTTGCAACGGGCTATGAGCTGATTTTGCCGCCGTTCTGCTGCGATGTGCACCGATTGTCGCGGCGATCTGCTTCGGCGTGACGATGGGGCTCTAACGATGATCCGACTCGCGCAGTCTCTCATCCTGCTTAGCCTGCTGAGTGGTTGTCACCCGTTCTTCGCTGCCAGCATTCCGTTTAGGCCCGGCAATACAAGCGCGAGCTGACCCGCAATGCACGCGCTGTCTGGGAGCTTAATGCCCCAGTACCATCCCTTCAACCCAGCAGGCGGCCTTTATTTTTTTGCGAAGGCCATTACCACCGCCAGGTACGGCGGATGCTGCAGATCTATCAGCGTAATATGGAGATCTACACCTGCTGGCTGCAGGAGTTTTTCCCCTGCGGCATCTGTGTTACCCGCCCGAAAGGCTGCTTTATGTTATGGTTCGAGCTACCGGAGCAGGTGGATATGGTTTGCGTCGCGAAGCAGTTGTGCCGGCTGAAGATCTTGGTCGCGTCAGGATCGCTGTTTTCGGCATCCGGGGAGTATCGAGCAACTGCGCCCTGCCGCCAATCGAGAAGCATAAAGAGTTGATGGTGAAGCTGGGGGAAGGGGTGATGGTCGCGATGGAGTGATTTTCCGCTGAAGCTGTACTCACCGGAGTAATGGGTTTATTACCCTACCCCAGCTCGTTGCTAGGTAAAAGGTTGCTATCTTCTTCTCTGCTCAGTCGCAGTGCTGGCGAGAATAGTAAGCGTTATTGATAATTGCTATGGATGTATCTAGCGGACCTCCAATTTAATTATAATAGGAATAATATGCTGTAAAATAAAAAAATGGTAAGTAAAAAATAAGGAGATGAACTATGGTGAATAAGATAACAAACCCAAAATATAGGATTAAGCGCTTGATTATATTAAATACAACTAACTATAAAGTTTTTATTTTAAATAATAATCACCACAAACACTCTTAGGTTACTCATAATTGCCTTTCTGCTACATTCCCGATACATTCATCCTTTCCCCTACGGGAAACACCAAAAAAGACACAACAATATTACTGGGATGAATCTAATGAAAATACCCAAAGATCGGATGGTTTACGCCATGTCGCGCGATAACGTTCCTGTCGCCACCGTCAACAGTGGAAGTGAAGTGTTATTCGAAACCTGCGACTGCTTTTCCGACCAAATCACCTCTGCCGAGACCGTGTTCAACGAGTTAGACTGGCAGCGTATTAACCCGGCCACCGGGCCGGTCAACATTGTAGGTGCCAAACCGGGTGACCTTGGCCCAAACTCAGTGCAGTGCTAAATCAGAGAGCTTCGTCTTTCCGGAGACTTCGGATGAATTCAGCCGGAGTCATGTCATTTAATGAAGAATGCGTTCTCTCATGATTATATTCCCTGCGCCAGTTGCCGAGTTTGTCCTGCGCATCTTCCAGCGAGAGAAACCAGTGAATGTTCAGGCATTCATCCCGGAGACTGCCGTTAAATGATTCTATAAACGGGTTATCCGTTGGTTTCCCGGGGCGGGAGAAGTCCATTGTGACCCCGTGCTCATACGCCCATTTATCCAGATTTTTCGAAATAAACTCGCTGCCGTTATCTGTCTGAATACGTACCGGCAGGCGCTTGCCCAGCACCCGTAACCTTTCCATCACACCGACCACATCCTTACCTTTCAGCGACTTTCCGGCATGGATCGCCAGACACTCCCGACTAAAATTATCCACTACAGTCAGCGCCCGGAAACGTCGTCCGTTGAACAGGTTATCCGACACGAAATCCATACTCCAGCACTGATCGACACCGGTCAGGGCCGGACGTTGCTGACGATGTGCTGCACTGACATGCCTGCGGGGGCGCTTTTTGCCCAGGTTGAGGCCTTCCAGACAGTAAATCCGGTGTGTTTTCTTGTGGTTAACAGGCCAGCCTTCCCGCCGCAGCTGATTATGAATACGAGGGCAACCGTAGCGGATCCGGTTTCCGCTATTTCCCGGATACGCAGGGTTATCGCCCGATCATCCCGCCGGCTCTGCCAGTGGTAAACGGTTCTGCTCTGCATCAGCAGTCCGCATCCCCGTCGGACACTGATACGGTAAGCCTCCCGCAGAAAATGCACCGCCTGACGCTTCTGAACCGGCCTCAGAACTTTTTTGATAACTTCCTGCAGCATCTCCTTGTCCAGACTTAAATCGGCCACCAGACGTTTCAGACGCTGATTCTCTTCCTCAAGCTGGCGCAGGCGGCGCAGCTCTGTCACGCCCATGCCGCCAAACTTTTTCTTCCAGTTGTAAAATGTGGCTTCAGAAATGCCCATCTTTCTGCAGACTTCCTCCACCCGAGTGCCGGTTTCGGCCTGTTTCAGCGCAAATGCTATCTGTTCTTCGGTATAACGGGTCTTTTTCATGGCGATGTGCCTCTCTGTGAGATGGAAGAAAGACCGGAGGCTTCAGTTTAGCCTGGCACTGTTTTCAGGGAGGAGATCACGGGCGATGTGCTTAAAGTCACCATCAAGCAAATTACCCTGACGAGCCAGCAGGCGGTGATGGTCACCGCCCCGCAACTAGGGGTGATTGGCGACGAACTTAGTGCTCCAAAAGTGACCATGGTGCCCATTGAACAGGGCCATGCGGTCATGCCTGGCAATATGCGTGTACCGCTTAATCCGATGGTTGGCGTTATCGGCGTCGCGCCTGCCGGAAAGGCTATCTCCTGCGGCACGCCGGATAGCCACGGCGGTAATATGGACTGCAAAATGATCACCGCCGGCAGCACCCTGTGGTTACCGGTCAACGTACCTGGTGCGCTTTTCGCGCTGGGAGATTTACACGCCGCGATGGGTGATGGCGAAGTCTCAGTTTGCGACCTGCAAATCTGTCAGGTGGTCGACCCGCTGAAAACTTGCCGCTACGCGTTACCCAAATCGGTGGCGGCGCAGCTTTCGCTGAGTATTGAAGGGGAGCAGGCATGAGCGTCGAACAGTTCGGTTATAAACAGGAGCTCCATCGAGCGCTGACTTTCCGCGATCTGCTGGTTTATGGCATGATTTTTATGGTGCCCATCGCCCCTTTCGGCGTTTTCGGCTACGTCTGGGATGGCGCACAGGGCATGGTAGCGCTGGCTTATCTGATCGGCATGGTGGCAATGTTTTTCACCGCCATAAGCTACTGGTCGATGTCGCGCGCGTTCCCGGTTTCAGGTTCGGTATACGCTTACGCTCAGCGCGGAATACACCCTATCGTTGGTTTTTTTGCTGGCTGGCTGATATTGCTGGATTACATTCTGGTGCCATCGCTACTGTATATCGTCAGCGCGGCGGCGGTGGGGCCGATGTTACCGGGCGTTCCGGGCTGGGTCTGGATTATCGGCTTTATCGCGCTTAACAGCCTGATTAACTTACGCGGCATTACCTTTACCGCGCGGGCGAATAATACCATTTTGGTGGCTGAAATCGTGGTGCTCGCGATTTTTGTGGTACTGGGATTGATTGCGTTTTATTCCGGAGCCGAGGCAGGCCATCTGACGCTCGCCCCCTTGTATAATGCCGATAAATTCAGCCTACCTCTGGTCATGGGCGCAGTCTCAATTGCCGTACTCTCTTTCCCCGGCTTCGATGGAATATCGACGCTGTCGGCAGAAACCAAAGGCGGCATCGATACCGTGGGTAAGGCCTCGTTGGGCGCCCTGATGCAGGTCGGTACGCTGTTCATTCTCCAAACCTGGATTGCGGCGGACCTTGCGCAAGGAATGAAATTTGGCAGCCTCGATACCGCGTTCTACGATACTGCCAATCTTGCCGGCGGCCAATGGCTGAAATACGTCACCATGTGGTCCAGCTGACTATGTCGAGTCCGATCTGGATCTCCATGATTACTGCATACGGCATCCGAGCGCGACTTACTACCTGCGTGCCAGCGGAGACAGCATGGCCGACGGCAGTCTGCACAATGGTGATCTGCTGGTTGTGGACAGTGCTGAAAAGCCGCGGCACGGCGATATCGTTGTCGCCAGCGTACAGGGGGAGTTTACGGTGAAACGGCTTCTGCTGACGCCACGACTGACGCTGCAGCCCATGAATGCCTCCTGGTCATCGATTTATCCTGACCCCGACGAGCTGGATATCTTTGGCGTCGTCACGCATATCATCCACCGCCCGAGGGAGATGTACTGATGTTTGCCCTGGCCGATGTGAACAGTAGCGCCCTTACAGGGCGAGCGTCATCGCTTCGCGATTCCGAGGGTTTGCATGCCATGAGCCCCGTTTTATACTCAGCGGCATGTATATTCCACGTCCCGCAAAGTTGCTTTTCACCGTCGATGACGGCTGGAATACGTTCCTCGAAAAATTCGGCGACAGCGTCACTCCCTGGACCCGCCTCTGCGTTGAGCGCATGCTCGC
>NZ_PJDK01000090.1:0-19238 GCF_002837615.1 Klebsiella sp. X1-16S-Nf21 | reverse complement strand
CGTTCCCGGCTGGCGCTACGCTTAGCCGGGCTACGACTGAGGAGGCCTGCGGGATACCACCCGTAGGCCCGGCAAGCGCAGCGCCGCCGGGCGGTCAGGCGCCGTACCCGCGGTAGTGCCGGCTGGCGGCATAAATGCCTTATCCGGCCTACAAAAAACCTCCTTCCCCCCAGGCCCGCGCAAGCGTAGCGCCGCCGGGCAGCTGGTTCAGGCCAACTCCCTCAGTTCACCGTCAGGCGCAGGGCCAGATCCTGCGGGTAGGGGTCAAAATAGTTCTGCGCCTGCAGGTAGCGATCCGGATACTCGGCCAGATAGTGCTTAAGTAGCGTCAGCGGGGCGAGGATCGGCAGCAGCCCGGCGCGATAGTTGAGGATCACTTCCCGCAGCTCGCCGCGCTGGCGGCTGTTGAGCTGGTCGCGGAAATAACCCTGAATATGCATCAGCACGTTGGTGTGGTTTTTCCGCGAGGCGGGCTGCTTGAGGATCGCCATCAGCTTTTCGCGGTAAACCTCGAAGAAAGCCTCCAGATCCTCCCATTCATGCAGCGAGGCGACGAACGGGCCGATCTCCCGATAGCCCGCCTGGTGGTGAGCCAGCAGCTGCAGCTTGTAGCGGCTGTGAAAGGCCAGCAGGCCGTGACGGGTCAGGCCGCGGGCGCGCAGGGCGTTGAGTTCATGCAGGGCGAAAACGCGCTCGACAAAATTCTCCCGCAGCAGCGGATCGTGCAACCGGCCATCCTCTTCCACCGGCAGCCACGGGTAGCGCGCCATCAGGGCGCCGGTAAACAGCCCCACGCCTTCCTTACGCCCGCGATTGCCTTTTTCGTCATACAGCCGCACGCGCTCCATCCCGCAGCTCGGCGATTTGGCGCAGACGATAAAGCCCGACAGTTCGCCCAGGGTTGCCAGGTGGGCGCTGGCGAAATCAGCCATCTTCTCCGTCACATCCTCGTGCGGGGCGTGGCTGAAGCGCATGCGGATCTCCCCGACCGGGGTCTGCACCAGGCGGAGCGCCGGACGGGGAACGGGCAGGCCGATCGCCATCTCCGGGCAGACGGGTTTAAACGCCACCCACTGCGCGAGCTCATCCATCACAAAGCCCATACGCTTATGTCCGCCGTCGAATCGCACGGCTGAGCCGGTTAAACATCCGCTGATCCCAATGACAGGTTGCGTGTTCATGGCGCTGTCCTCTCTTCTGCTGTGGTTCGGGTAAAGAAAAGGGTCACGGTGGCGACCGTAATGCCGAATTTCTTCATCTCGGTTTTGTTAAACAAATGGCTGCCGTCCTGCAGGAACATCCAGTCGTCAAAGTGCAGCAGCCACCGGCTGCCGCTGGCTTCGACGTTCATGCTGTAGCGCCAGTGAAAGGCATTGCCTGCCGCCTGGCCGCTGGCCACGCCTTCTATATCCCCGGCGGTACCCTGATAACGGTTATCGCCGGTGCGGCGAATGCGCCACACCCGCTGCTGCTTCTCGCCGTCGTCATAGACAAAGCGCTCATGGAGGGTCAGGGTGTCGCCGACGACGTCGCCATCGATCTCTACATGGAAGCGGCGCAGCTGCTTGCCGTTGCGATCCTGCACCATCCCCCACGCCTCGGTTCGCCCCTGAAAATAGTGAAAGATGTCGAGGGCGGGCTGTTGCTGCCGGTACTCCGTGACCTCGGTGCTGCAGCCAGCGAGGATCAGCATCAGCAGCGCCAGGCCAAGGGTCAGAATGCGTTTCATGGTGTACCTCCGATCAACTGCTGACGCAGTTCGGGATAAGTGGTGCGCGGATCGAGCCAGATGGCGAGAAAGCGGGTGCTGAACGCCGCCGACTGGCGCGGGCCGAGCGGGGTAAAGGCGGTCTGCGCGGCGCTGGCGCGGTACCAGAACTGCCCCTCGCCGCCGCTGACCACGAACGCCAGCTGGCTGCCCGGCGCAACATCCGGCCAGACCCCCTGCAGCATGCGTAGCCAGGCTTCGCTGCGCGGCTCCTGCTGCAGAATGCCCTGCGCCTGCCACTGGTCGCGGGTGGCGTCCACCAGCGCCTCGCGATCGATGTCGCGCCGGTAGGTGATGATCAGCGCCCGATCCTGCTGCGGGCCGTCATACCGGCCATTGGGCGTGCGCAGCTGCGAGTGATAGACGGTGAATGGCCCCCAGGTGAGGGTCGCCTCGCCGACGCGACGCCACGTCAGCCAGTCGGCGGCGTGGGCCGCCGGAGCGAGGGTGGTCAGCCACAGCAGTAACAGCACGAATCTCATTTTCGCCTCCCCATCCCCAGATGGAATAACAGCATGAGCACCAGCCAGCCGCAGGCCATGGCGGCCACGGCAAGCGCCATCGGCACCAGCAGGGTCATGGCTCCGAGGCGAGCGCCGATCAGGTAGGCCACCGGGCCGCCGACGGTCGCCACCGTGGCCAGCACCCAGCCGGGAAGCGTCGTGGCGCGGGTCAGTCGGGTCCAGACGACGGCGAACATCAGCCACAGGGCCACCATCCACAGGGGCAGCAGGCTGTCGCCGCGAAAATCGATCAGTCCCGCCAGCGCCCAGCAGGCGTCCAGGCCGCAGCCCGCCGCGGCCAACAGCAGGGCGGGCGGACGGCTGGCCGCCGGCAACCGCAGCCAGGCGAAAATGGCCAGCGTCAGCCAGATCAGCAGGCCGCGCTCGCGCAACATCACCACCAGCGTCCAGTAAACATCGAACGCGAGGGCCATCAGCAGGTGCTGCGCCGGGCGTGTCATACCCGCTCCGCGGTGAGCTGCACCACGCTGATGGTGCGGGCGTTAAATCCGGCTTCGCAGTAGCCGAAGTAGTAGAGCCACATCCGGCGGAAGCGCTCATCAAAGCCGAGCTTTTCAATATCCTGCCAGGCGTGGGTAAAGCGCTGCCGCCAGTGCGCCAGGGTGCGGGCGTAGTCCGGGCCCATGTCGAACAGGTTGCGCACCACAAAATCGGTATGGCGGGTCATCAGCTCGCTCATTGCGGTGATGCTGGGCAAAAAGCCGCCGGGGAAGATGTAGCGCTGGATAAAATCGACGCTTTTGCTGTAGTCGCGATAGCGCTGATCCTGGATGGTGATCGCCTGCAGGGCCATTCTGCCGCCCGGGCGCAGGCGCGCCTGGCAGGTGCGGAAGAAGGCCGGGAGGTAGCGCTGGCCCACCGCCTCAATCATCTCCACCGACACCAGTTTGTCGTACTCGCCGCGCAGATCGCGGTAGTCGCAGAGCAGCACCTCGACGCGATCCTGCAGCCCGGCGCGGGCCATGCGCTCGGTAGCCCAGCGGTGCTGCTCCCGGGAAAGGGTGGTGGTGGTGACCCGGCAGCCGTAATGGCGGGCGGCGTACTCGGCCAGCGCCCCCCAACCGGTGCCAATCTCCAGCAGATGATCGCCGGGAGTGAGCGCCAGCTGGTCGCACAGGCGCGCCATCTTGGCCCGCTGGGCCTGGGTCAGATCCTGCTGGTCATCGGTAAACAACGCGCTGGAGTAGAGCAGGTCGTCATCCAGAAAGTGGGCATAAAATTCGTTGCCGAGGTCGTAATGGGCGGCGATGTTCTCCCGCGCTTGGGCGCGGGTGTTGCGGCGGGTCCAGTGGCGCAGGCGGGCGACGGGCTTGCCCAGCAGACGAAAGCCGCGCTCCAGACGCCCCAGCACCTCGCCGTTGCGCGCGAGGATCTGCAGCAGCGCCGTCAGCTGGTGGCTCTCCCAGTCGCCGTCCATCCAGGCCTCGGCCGCCGCCAGGCTGCCGCCGGTCAGCAGACGCCAGTACACCTCCGGCGTGCAGACCCGTGCCTCGGCGCGCAGCGCGGCGGCGGGGTCGCCAAAATGAAACGTCTGCGCCCCTTCGCGCACGGTGAGCGAGCCTTCGCGGAGGCCGCTCAACAGACGAAAGAGCAGCCAGCGCGCGAGCCGCACGTTGCGCGGCACATCGGGTTCAAGCGCAAAGACGGGATCGGTCATGAGCGTTCACTCCTGCTGACAGGATGGTTGTACAGCGGCACGCGCTTCAGCCACAGCCGCAGCGCCTGCCAGTAGATGGCGAGGACGGTTTTCAGGGTCATCAGCGGCAGACGCAGCAGCAGCCCGCGCAGGTTGGCGCGGGTCAATGGCACGCGGCTCAGGGCCAGCGTGGCGTCGAACACCTTACTGGCCTGATGGTTTTCAATATGCATGTGCAGTGTTTTGCCGGGCGCGTTGAAGCGCCAGTGATAGACCATGTCCATCGGGTTAAACGGCGAAACGTGAAAGGCTTTCTCCAGCGGGCGCGCCTGCTGGCCGTCCACCGCGTAGTAATGACGCTCATTCCACGGCGTGTTGCGCACTTCGGCCAGCACCCAGCGCAGGATGTTGGCCTCGTCATAGCAGTAGTAAAAGTTGACCGGATTAAAATGGAAGCCGAAGTAGCGCAGCTGGGTCAGGAGCATCACGCGTCCCGCCGGGCGGCAGCCGGTCAGGCTCTCCAGACGGTTCAGCACCTGGGTCTTCAGCGGCGCGCCCAGCGGATAATCGGCGTCGTACCAGGCGGCGGCGGCCAGGCGGTTGCGGCGGATACCCGCCTCAGGCAGCCTGTCCAGTTCGTCGAGGTCGAGCCAGGCCATAAACAGGCGGTAGACGAAGTGGTGCGCCTTCGGCTGCAGGCGACGGTGGCGCAGGACGCCCTGATAGAGGCAGCTGTTCATCTCAGTTGCCCTCCGCCGCGGCGATGCCCTGCACCACGTCGAGCGCGCTGCGCACCCCGTCCTCATGAAAGCCGTTGTACCAGTAGGCCCCGCAGTACCAGCTCCGCTGCTGGCCGTTAATCTCTTCGCGCCGCAGCTGGGCCGACCAGCTTTGCGGGTTAAACAGCGGATGCTCATAGACGAAGCGCTGCCAGACGTAGCGATCGTCCACCGGCGCGTCCGGGTTCAGGGTGACGCAGAACAGCGGCGCGTCCGCGGGCAGCCCCTGGAGAATATTCATGTTGTAGGTGACGCAGGCCCGGGCCCGATCCCCGTCGCTCAGGCGATAGTTCCAGCTGGCCCAGGCGCGCTGGCGCTCCGGCAGCCAGCGCGGATCGCTGTGCAGCACCACCTCGTTGCGCTGCCAGCCGATGTCCCCGAGGACTTCGCGTTCGGAATCGGTGGGCGCCGCCAGCATCGCCAGGGCCTGCGCGGAGTGGCAGGCGAAGATCACCTGGTCAAAATGCGCCTCCCCGGACGCCAGCCGCAGGGTGACCCCCGTCGGGTGACGGTCCACCTGCTGTATCGGCGCGTTGAGCCGCAGATCCAGACGATCGCCGAGCCTGGCGAGCAGGGCGCGAACGTACTCCCGGGAACCGCCGGGCACCACGTACCACTGCGGGCGATCGCGAATATCCAGCAGGCCGTGGTGTTCAAAGAAGCGTAAAAACAGCGGCAGCGGGAAGCGACGCATCTCCTGCAGCGACGACGACCAGATGGCCGCCCCCATCGGCAGAATATAGTGGCGGGCGAAGAAGGGGCTGAAGCGGTGGCGGGCGAGGAAGCTCTCCAGCGTCGCCCCCGGATCCAGCGCCTCGGTCAGCGCCAGTTTCGCCAGCCGGTTAAAGCGGACGATCTCGCTCAGCAGCCCCCAGAAGGCCGGCTTCAGCAGATTGCGCCGCTGGGCGAAAAGCGAGGTCAGGCTGTGACCGTTGTACTCCAGGCCGCTGGTCGGGTTGTGAACCGAGAAGCTCATCTGCGTTTTTTGCCCGTCGATCCCCAGCTCGCTGAGCAGGCCCATAAAGCGCGGATAGGTGCGATCGTTGTAGACGATAAATCCGGTATCGATGGCCCAGGTGCCCTGCGGCGTGGCGACATCCACGGTGGCGGTGTGGCCGCCCGGCGTGGCGCCCGCTTCGAACAGCGTCACCTGATGGTGTCCGGCCAGCCGCCAGGCGCAGGTCAGCCCGGCGATGCCGCTACCGATGATGGCGATGTTCATGAGCGCACCATCCTGCGCAACAGCAGGCGCTGGATACCCGATGGCAGGCTGGCCAGCAGCCGCAGGGCCAGGCTGAAACCGGTGGGGAAGGCAATGTGGTTTTGGCCTTTCGCCAGGCCATGGCGGATCGCCGTCACCGCCCGATCCACGCTCACCCGGCCGGGCATGGCGAAGTCGTTTTTGCGCGTCAGCGGGGTGTCGACGAAGCCCGGAGAGACCACCGTGACGGCCACCCCTTTCGGCTCCCAGTCCAGACGCAGGCTGTTGGCAAACCAGGTCAGCGCCGCCTTGGAGGCGCCATAGGCTTCCGCGCGCGGGAAGGGTAGCCAGTGCGCCATCGAGCTGACCAGCACCACCCGATCGCCTGCCTCCAGCTGCGTCTGCAGCGCCGCCAGGCAGTTCACCGGCCCGAGGAAGTTGGTGGCCATCACTCGCTCCACGAGGGCGGCATCCACCTGCCCGTGGTCGAGGTATTCGCAGGTCCCGGCGCAGAGAATGATCAGGTCGGCAAAACAGCCTGTCAGCGCCTGGCGACAGGCGTCCCTGTCTGTCATATCGAACAGGCGCACACTGATGTTGGGGCTGAACTGCTGGAGCGTTGCCAGGCGCGAAGCATCGCGCCCGCAGGCGATAACCAGATGGCCATCCGCCGCGAAGGATTTCGCCAGGCCGGCACCGATCCCGGAGCTGGCGCCGGTGATGAGCACCGTCATCATGAGCGCACCCTCCGCTTCACGCCGCGTACCGCCCAGCCCAGCAGGGGAAGATGCTCGTAGATCATCTCCCCGGCGTCGTAGTAGTCGCGCTGATGGAGAACCTGCTCCCCGGCGATGTCCACCACCGAGCACCCCGGCAGGACCAGGGTTTCTCCACCGGCAATGCGCGGATGCGACCAGTGCATGGTCCAGGTCACGGCGAACCGTTGGCCGTCGCAGAGCGGCGTGTCGATGGTGAACCGGCACTGCTCCACGTTGGCCAGCAGATGGGTAAAGTAGCGCTGGATGGCGAACAGCCCCTGATGCTGACCAAAAGGATCGCTCAGCGTCGCATCCGGATGGTACAGCGCGGCCAGCGCCGCGGGCGGCTGCGCATCCAGCCCGGCGTAGTACTCAACGAAACGACGAATCACAGACGGCGAGGTGCTCATGGATCACATCCTGGCTAGATACGGTAGCGTAATGGCATACTTAAAACTTACACAAATAAAATTATTTGTCCAAGTTTGTAGAAAAATATATTTTATTTGTGTTAAAAATCATGTTGTTATGATTGGTGTTTTAAGGGGGGATCGTGAGTGGTGCGAAGGGCAAGCGTGCGCCCGCCGCGCCACCGGGCGCTGGCGGAACAGAGAGTGGGGTAAGTTAAAACAGGGGGTTAGAGCGGAATCACCTCGAGGGAGACGACCTGCTGCTGCCAGAGTTCGACCTGCCTCTGGCGGGCGGCGGAAAGTTTGCCGCTGGTAACCAGCAGCCAGTTGCGCTGGGGGAAAATCTCCGGCGCCAGGGCGGCGGGAGGCACCGGCAGAACGTCGATGCGATGGCCCTGGCCGGTACGTTTGAGCGCCTCAAGCCAGATTTCGCAGGCGTCGGTCAGGTGCCAGCCGGTGATCAGAAAGTTATCCCCGGGCGCCTTCTTATCGCCTTCAAGGCAAAATGAGGTATAGGCGATGATGATGCCGTCGAGGATTTCGCGCAGCGTCATGATGGCTGGCACGTTGGCGGAGACCTGGCTGCGCAGCGGACGCAGCACTTCGGTTACCAGCTCCTGGCGCGGATATTCGCGCCCGGCGTCGTAGATCAGCTGGCGCAAGGACTCGATTTTTCCCTCTTTCAGCCTCTGCAGCATGGTCTCCTGCAACGTGAGCCAGTTGTTGGTGCGCCGTGCGCCGGGGCGCGACAACAGGGGCTTCACCTGGCTGACTGGTACCCCTTTTTTCACCCAGTCGAGGATCTTCAGCGCCTGCTGGACGTCGTCATCGCTGTACTGACGGTGACCACCATCGGTGCGCAGCGGCTTGAGCAGGCCATAGCGGCGCTGCCAGGCGCGAAGCGTGGTCGCATTTATCCCGCATAGTCGGGCAAATTCGCCGATGGAGTAAGGCATGGAGGCCACCTGTTAACAAAGAATATTCTCAATATACTACGAATCACGTCGGCTGGCGTGAAGTGTGATGGCTTTGCACTACACTTTCCCCTACCGCGTAAATGAAAGGAGTTCTCATGAAGCTATGGCCTGTTGTCACTGGCGTTGCTATCGCGTTAACCCTGGTGGCCTGCAAATCGCCCACGCCGCCGAAGGGCGTTCAGCCGATTAGCGGGTTTGACGCCAGCCGGTATCTTGGAAAATGGTATGAGGTCGCCCGTCTGGAGAATCGCTTCGAGCGAGGCCTGGAGCAGGTGACCGCCACCTACGGCGCCCGCAGCGACGGGGGGATCAGCGTCGTCAATCGCGGTTATGACCCGGTCAAAAAACGCTGGAGTGAGAGCGACGGAAAAGCCTATTTCACCGGCGCCCCCACCACCGCGGCGCTGAAGGTGTCGTTCTTCGGGCCATTCTACGGCGGCTATAACGTGATCCGTCTGGACGACGACTACCAGTACGCGCTGGTCAGCGGCCCCAACCGCGACTATCTGTGGATCCTGTCGCGCACCCCCACCATTCCGGCGGCGGTGAAGCAGGATTACCTGAATACCGCGCGCGAGCTGGGCTTTGACGTCGATCGCCTGGTGTGGATCCGCCAGACGCCGCGCTAGCCTCGCCCCTTAGCGGCTGAGCAGGTGGGTATAAACCACGTACAGCCCGGCCAGCGCCGCCACGTTCAGCGCCACGCTGACGAAAAACCACCGCCGGAAGGGCTGTTTTTGCGTTTTATGGCGAAAGCACTGCTGGCCGAGGATGGCCCCCGGCCAGCCTCCCGCCAGGCCCAGCACCAGCAGCGTGGTTTCCGGCACCCGTCGCCAGGCTTTGCGCGCCGCCAGCTTGTCGGCGCCATAGATAAGCCATGTCAGAAGGCTGCTCAGTAAAAACCACATCGCCAGCGGGTAGGGCAGCAGGGCGCTGCCCACGGCGGTGAGCAGCAGCAGGGAATAACACACCAGGTTCAGATTCATAGGGACGTTCACGCCGGCCAGAAGAATGGCGCCACTATAGCCAATTTCCCGTACCGGCGTAAACGCGGCGGGTTATTCGCTACGCTTGCCCCGATGCCGGGACAGCCACATCAGCTTATATGCCGCCGGAATGATAAATAGCGACAGCAGCGGGGCGGTGATCATCCCGCCAATCATCGGCGCGGCGATGCGACTCATCACTTCCGACCCGGCGCCGGTGCCCCATAAAATCGGCAACAGGCCGGCGATAATCACCGCCACGGTCATCGCCTTCGGCCGCACGCGCAGCACCGCCCCCTGGTACAGCGCCTCGTCGAGCTTATCGACGCTGAAAGTCTGCGGGTTCTCCAGCGACGGTTCAGCCTCGATGGCGTGGCGCAGGTACATCAGCATCACCACGCCAAACTCCGCCGCCACCCCGGCCAGGGCGATAAAGCCGGTCCCGGTGGCTACCGATAAATGGAACCCCATCCAGTAGAGAAACCAGATCCCGCCGACGAGGGCGAACGGCACGCTGGTGATAATCAGCAGCGCCTCGCCGACGCGGCGGAACGCCAGATACAGCAGCACGAAGATAATCATCAGCGTCATCGGCACCATCAGCTTCAGCTTCTGATTGGCGCGCTCCAGCAGCTCAAACTGCCCGGAGTAGGACACACTGATGCCCGGCTTCAGCTTCACCTCCTTGCCGATGGCCTGCTGCAGATCGTGGACTACCGACACCATGTCGCGGTCGCGGGCGTCGATGTAGATCCAACTGGTCGGGCGGGCGTTCTCGGTCTTCAGCATCGATGGTCCGGTGACCACCTTCACCTCAGCCACGTCGCCGAGGACGATCTGCTGCTTCAGCGGCGTGAGGATCGGCAGCTGGCGCAGGGTCTCCGGGCTGTCGCGATAACTCTGCGGGTAGCGGATGTTGATCGGATAGCGCTCGACGCCCTCTACCGTTTCGCCAACCATCGCGCCGCCGATGGCGGACGAGACGAACAGCTGCACGTCGCCGACGGTCATGCCGTAGCGGGCCGCCTTCTCACGCTGAATATCAATGTTGAGGTAGCGCCCGCCGACCAGCCGCTCGGCTAGCGCTGAAGTGACTCCCGGCACGGTGCGCGCCACCCCTTCAATTTGCTCGGCGATGGCGTCGATATCCGCCAGGTTAGTGCCGGAAACCTTAATGCCAATCGGGCTCTTGATGCCGGTGGAGAGCATGTCGATGCGGTTGCGGATCGGCGGCACCCACAGGTTCGCCAGCCCCGGCAGGCGCACGGTTTTATCCAGCTCCTCGACGATCTTTTCCATGGTCATCCCCGGCCGCCACTGATCCTGCGGCTTAAGCTGAATGGTGGTCTCTACCATCTCCAGCGGTGCCGAGTCAGTGGCGGTTTCGGCTTTGCCGGTTTTGCCGAACACCCGCGCCACTTCCGGCACCGTCATGATCAGCTTATCGGTTTTCTGCAGCATATCCGCCGCCTGCGCAGCGGAGATCCCCGGCAGCGTGGACGGCATATACAGCAGATCGCCCTCGTTGATCTGCGGCAGAAACTCGCCGCCGACCCGGTTAAGCGGCCAGGCAACCGTCAGGATCGACAGGAGCGCGATCAGCAGGGTAGTCTTCGGCCAGTGCAGCACCTTCAGCAGCAGCGGGTGATAAATGCGGATCAAAAAGCGGTTCAACGGGTTGCTGCTCTCCGCCGGGATCCTGCCGCGGATCCAGAAGCCCATCAGGATCGGGATCACCACGATCGCCAGCAGCGCCGCCCCGGCCATCGACCAGGTTTTGGTGAAGGCCAGCGGGCCGAACAGTTTGCCCTCCTGGCCTTCGAGGGTGAAAATCGGGATAAACGACAGAGTAATGATCAGCAGGCTGATAAACAGCGCCGGGCCGACCTCCACCGAGGCCTCGGTAATGATTTTCCAGCGTGTGTCGTTGCTGAGCTTCTCTCCCGGGTGCTGATGTTCCCACTCCTCCAGCCGCTTATGGGCGTTCTCGATCATCACGATGGCGGCATCGACCATCGCCCCCACCGCAATGGCGATCCCGCCCAGCGACATGATGTTGGCGTTGAGCCCCTGGAAATGCATCATGATAAAGGCGAAGCACAGGCCGAGCGGCAGCGAAATAATCGCCACCAGCGCCGAGCGTACGTGCCACAGGAACAGGGCACAGACCAGCGCGACGACGATAAACTCTTCCAGCAGCTTATGGCTGAGGTTGTCGATGGCGCGGTCGATAAGCTGGCTGCGGTCGTAGGTGGTGACCACTTCAACCCCTTCCGGCAGGCTGCTTTGCAGCGACGCCAGCTTCGCTTTGACCGCGGAGATCACTTCGCGGGCGTTCTTGCCGGAGCGCAGGATCACCACGCCGCCGGCCACTTCGCCTTCGCCGTTAAGCTCGGCGATACCGCGGCGCATCTCCGGGCCAATCTGCACCCGCGCGACGTCGCCGAGATAGACCGGCACGCCGTTGTCACCGGTTTTCAGCACGATATTTTTGAAGTCGTCGAGCGTCTGCAGGTAGCCGCTGGCGCGCACCATATATTCGGCTTCCGCCAGTTCGACGGAAGAGCCGCCCGCCTCCTGGTTAGAGGCGTCCAGCGCCGATTTCACCTCGCCGAGGCTGATGCCGTACTGGGTCAGCTTCATCGGGTCGACGACAATCTGGTACTCCTTGACCACGCCGCCCACTGACGCCACTTCCGAGACGTTAGGGATGGTTTTCAGCTCATATTTTAAGAACCAGTCCTGCAGGGAGCGCAGTTCGGCGAGGTCGTGCTTGCCGCTGCGGTCGACCAGCGCGTACTCGAAGACCCAGCCGACGCCGGTGGCGTCCGGGCCCATTTCGGCGCTGACCCCGGCGGGAAGTTTGCCCTGCACCTGGTTGAGATACTCCAGCACCCGCGAGCGCGCCCAGTAAGGATCGGTGCCGTCTTCAAAAATCACGTATACGTAGGAGTCGCCAAACTGCGAGAAGCCGCGAACCGTTTTGGCGCCGGGCACCGACAGCATGGTGGTGGTCAGCGGCCAGGTGACCTGGTTTTCGACGATCTGCGGCGCCTGCCCCGGATAGCTGGTTTTGACGATCACCTGTACGTCGGAGAGGTCCGGCAGAGCGTCCACCGGGGTATGGACGATGGTCCAGGTCCCCCAGATGCTGAGAAACAGCGCCGCCATCATCACCAGGAAACGGTTGGCCACCGAGCGGCGGATAATCCATTCAATCATTGTTCCGTTCCTCAGTGCGCGTGGGCGGCAGGAGCCGTGACATCAGGAGCCTGCGCGCGCATGCGCTCCAGCGCGCCGGAGATATTGGCTTCCGAGTCGATCAGGAACAGGCCGCTGGCGACGACTTTCTCACCCTCCTGCAGCCCGCTGCGAATGGCCGTGACGCCAGCGGATTCATGGAATACCTGCACGCGTTTCGGCACGAAGCGGCCCTCATTATCCACGGTAATCACTCGCTGCTCGTCGCCGCTGTCGATCAGCGCTTTGGAGGGGATCAGCAGCATCGGTTCGCTTTCACTGGTCAGTTGCAGATAGGCGTTCATCCCCGGCTTCAGCGCTTCATCCGGGTTGTTGACCTGCAGGCGCAGCTGCAGGGTGCGGGTGGCGCTATCGACGCTGGGGAGAAGGGTCCATTTGCTGATGCTGAAGGTTTTGCCCGGCCAGGCGGGAACCTGAATGGCGAACTGCGAGGCGTCTTTAATCAACCAGGCGATGGATTCCGGCACCGCCACGCTGACCCACACCGGATCCATACCCTGAATTTTCGCCACCACATTATCTTTGGCGATATTCATTCCGGCGCGCAGATCGAAAGCGGTAATAACGCCATCGATGGGGGCTTTGAGGGTAAAGCGGGTCTGGATTTTACGCGTGGCTTTCAGGCGGCGGATATCGTCATCCGGCATTCCGGCGAGGCGCAGGCGTTCGAGGATCCCCTCGACCTGGGTGGCGGTGCCGCCAGTCTCCTGCAATAACAGATATTCGCTCTGCGCTTCCACCCAGTCGGGGATGGTCAGCTCGAGTAACGGTGTGCCTTGTTTCACTTTGTCGCCGACGGTCAGCGGATAGACTTTATTGATAAAGCCCGCCGCCCGCGCCTGCATAATCACGTACTGGTACTCGTTATAGCTGATATTGGCCGGGAAGGTCTGGGCGTAGCGCAACGGCCCGCGGGTGACCGCGGCGGTTTTTACGCCGAGATTCTGGGTCTGCGTCGGGTCGATACGCACCCCCGGCGCACCGGCGGCGGTACTCTCCTCATCGGCGTATTTCGGCACCAGATCCATATCCATAAACGGCGATTTACCCGGTTTATCGAAGCGGGTGTTCGGGTACATCGGATCGTACCAGAACAGCACTTTACGCTGCTGCTCGGCCGCCGGAGCGGCAGAGTGGGTCGGTGCCCATCGGGCGTACAGCGCCGCGGTAAGCGCGCCGCCAATCACCATGCTGCCGAGGATCAGCGCCGTATTTTTCAGTGTCAGGGATGCCATGTGTCGTCCATTTAGTCGTTGAGGGGCTTACCGTCGCCGGGCCATTAGTGGGCGCGAATATCCTGCAGCAGCGACAGGTTGCCCTGCTGAACGAAGGTGAAGTCCACGCTGTCGCCATCCTTCACATTGTTGAGCTGCGTCTGCGGGGTGATGGTGAAGCGCATGGTCATCGGCGGCCAGTTCACCGCCGGGATGGCCTCGTGGGCGATGGTGATTTTTTTGCTATCCATATCAATAGCTTTAATGACGCCTTTACCGCTGATGCTTTGCGCCTGCGCGGCGGTGGGCTCCTCGTGCATCGCCATGCCGGCGTGCGGGTCGGCGGCCTGGACGGCGAACACCGCGCCAGAAATCAGAGTGAACAGGGCGACTTTAGAGAGTGAATTCATGATCGGGACTCCTTGGGTTATTCCATCCAGCCGCCGCCGAGGGCGGTGAACAGGGTGATTTCATTTGCCTGACGGGAATAGTTGAGTTCCAGCAGGGTTTGTCGGGTGGTAAAAATGTCGCGCTGGGCGCTCAGGACTTCGATGTAGCTGACCGCGCCGTGACGATAGAGCGCAGTAGCGCGCTGCAGGGTGATATTTAGTGAAGCGAGATAGCGCTCCTGGGCGGCAATTTGATCGGCCAGGCTCTGGCGCAGGGCCAGCGCGTCGGCCACCTCTTTAAAGGCGGACTGGATTTTTTGCTCATAGTTGACCACCTGCTGCTGCTGGCGGATCTCCGCCAGGTCGAGGTTGGCCTGGTTGCGCCCGGCGTTGAAAATCGGCAGCTCGATTTTGGGGATGAAGTTCCACATCGCGCTGCCGGCGTTAAACAGGCTGGAGAGTTCGCTGCTGCTGCCGGAGAGCGAGCTGGTCAGGGTGATCGACGGGAAGAAGGCCGCCCGCGCGGCGCCGATGTTGGCGTTGGCCGCCCGCAGGCTGTGTTCCGCTTCCAGAATATCGGGCCGCTGCAGCAGGATCGCTGAGGAGAGCGATGGCGGCAGAGTGACGCCTTGCAGATCGATGGCGCTGCTGGCGCTATCATCCGGCAGATGCTGGTAGCTGCCGAGCAGCAGCTGCAGGGCGTTATTGGCCTGCGCCAGCTGGCCCTGACGTTTGGCGATATCGGCACGGGTGCTCTCGATCATCCCGCGCGCCTGCTCCAGCGCCAGCACGGTGGTGCTTCCGGTCAGCAGCTGTTTTTCAACGAAGGCGTAAGACTGCTGATAGTTCTGTAAGGTGTCGTTGGCCACCTGCAACTGCGCTGCCGCCAGCCGCTGGTTGAAGTAGCTTTGTGAAACGTTAGCAATCAACAGGATATGTACCGCACGCCGCGCCTCTTCGCTGGCGAAGAAGTTCTGCCGGTCGGCATCGCTGAGGTTTTTCAACCGGCCAAAGAAGTCGAGGTCATAGCTGAGATTCAGGCCGGCGGCATAATCGCTGCTGGTGGTGGTGTCGCCTTTAAGCTTGCCGCCATAGGTGGTGCTGCCGTCACCGTTCAATTGCGGGTAGCGGTCGGCGTCGGTAACCCGATATTGCGCGCGAGCCTCCTGCACTTTCAGCGTCGCCATCCGTAAATCGCGGTTGTTGGCCAGCGCGGTACTAATCAGGCTCTTCACCTGCGGGTCGACGAAAAAGGTGCGCCAGCCGGTCTCCTGATAGCCCGCTGTCGCGGTAACCAGCTTGTTCTGGCTGAGTGAGAACTGCTGCGGCACCGGCGCGGCGGGGCGCTGATAGTCCGGAGCGAGCGACAGACAGCCGGTTAAGGCGAATATCACGCTGAGGGTAAGTAGCTGTATTGAACGCATGGCGGCAGACGGTTTCGACGATTTATCCATGGCGGCTACTTTACGTAGCGGGCTCTGTTCAACGCGTGACAGGAAAATGACAAAGCTGTCATTTTCCTGATATTTCATTGCTATCCGGAGGCGCTCCTCTAAAATTGAATATCCGCACGAAGCGCGCGTGAAGGAGCCTGCCGTGAAGATTTTGATTGTCGAAGATGAGAAGAAAACCGGGGAGTACCTGACCAAAGGGCTCACCGAGGCCGGCTTCGTCGTCGACCTGGCCGATAACGGCCTTAACGGCTATCACCTGGCAATGACCAGCGATTACGATCTGCTGATCCTCGACATCATGCTGCCGGATGTGAACGGCTGGGATATCGTCCGCATGCTGCGCGCCGCCAATAAAGGTATGCCGATCCTGCTGCTTACCGCGTTGGGCACCATTGAGCATCGGGTGAAGGGGCTGGAGCTGGGCGCCGACGACTATCTGGTGAAGCCGTTCGCCTTTGCGGAACTGCTGGCGCGGGTGCGGACGCTGCTGCGCCGCGGAGCGGCGGTTATTGTCGAAAGCCAGTTTCAGGCGGCGGATCTCAGCGTTGATTTGGTCAGCCGCAAGGTGACGCGCGGCGCCACCCGCATCACCCTGACCAGTAAGGAATTCACTCTGCTGGAGTTCTTCCTGCGCCATCAGGGCGAGGTGCTGCCGCGTTCGTTAATAGCCTCGCAGGTCTGGGATATGAATTTCGACAGCGACACTAACGCCATCGACGTGGCGGTGAAGCGGCTGCGCGCCAAAATCGATAACGACTTCGAGCCGAAGCTTATCCAGACCGTGCGCGGCGTCGGCTATATGCTTGAGGTGCCGGATGGCCGCTAAGCGCCCCTTTTCCCTGGCCACCCGGCTGACCTTCTTTATCAGCCTCGCCACCATCATCGCTTTCTTTGCCTTCACCTGGATCATGATCCATTCGGTGAAGGCCCACTTTGAAGAGCGCGACGTGCACGATCTCAGGCAGCTCAGCACCACCCTGGAGACGGTCCTCGACCACGCTGACTACCCGCAGGCGCGGCGGTTGGAGATCGTGAGGAATATCATTGCGGGTTACGCCAACGTCTTTATCTGTCTGGACGACGGCCAGGGCAATATTCTGTTTCAGTCGCCCGACGGGCCGGATCTCAGCCATATGCTGAGTACGCCGGGGCTGGCGATGCAGCTGCGCGACGGGAATGTGATTTCATGGACTGACCCGCAGCCGCGGAAGATGGTTCATGATAATCATCCAATGGAGACCCGCGCCTGGCGGCTGATCATGCTGCCGCTGGGCAAGCAGGCGGACGGCAAACCGGCGTACCACCTGCTGATGGCCTTATCCATCGATTTTCACCTGCACTATATTAATGAGCTGAAAGCGAAGCTGATTTCCGCGGCGACGATAATCAGTTTGCTGATCATCGCCATCGTGCTGTTTGTGGTCTATCAGGGGCATAAGCCCATCCGCCAGATCAGTCGCCAGATCCAGAATATTACCTCGCGGGATCTCGACGTGCGCCTTGACCCGCAGGCCGTGCCTATCGAGCTGGAACGGCTGGCGCTGTCGTTTAACCATATGCTGGAGCGCATAGAGGATGTCTTTACCCGCCAGTCCAACTTCTCCGCCGATATCGCCCATGAAATCCGCACGCCGATTACTAACCTGGTGACGCAAACTGAAATCGCCTTAAGCCAGAGCCGCAGCCAGCAGGAGCTGGAAGAGGTGTTGTATTCCAATCTCGAAGAGTTCTCGCGGATGTCGCGGATGGTCAGCGATATGCTGTTCCTCGCCCAGGCGGATAATAACCAGCTGATCCCTGAGCAACAGGCGCTGGATCTGGCCGAGGAAGTGCATAAGGTGTTTGAGTTCTTTGAAGCGTGGGCGGAAGAGAAGGCGGTGGCGCTGCGCTTTGTCGGCAGCCACTGCCGGGTGATGGGCGATCCGCTGATGCTGCGGCGGGCGATCAGCAACCTGCTGTCGAACGCGATCCGCTACACGCCGGCCGGCCAGGCGGTGACCATCCAGTTGAGCGAAAGCGCCGAGACGATCCGTCTGGTGGTGGAGAATCCCGGTACGCCGATTGCCGCCGAGCATCTGCCGCGGCTGTTTGACCGTTTCTATCGCGTCGACCCCTCGCGTCAGCGCAAAGGCGAGGGCAGCGGTATCGGCCTGGCGATTGTGAAATCCATCGTCAGCGCCCACCACGGCAGCGTAGCGGTGCAGTCCGATCTGCGCTCTACGCGTTTTATTATCGTGCTGCCGAAATAGACGCAATAACGGCTGAAAGTCAGCGGGCAGCGCCAGGCGGCCGCCCGCAGTATTGCCGCTCTCTTACTCTTCGAAGTACCAGTAGCCCTGATTAATCAGCCGCGTCAGTTCGCTCACGAACGCCGGATTCTGCAGGCCGCTGCCGAGCTCCTCCTGACCTAATGAGGTATAGCGGCACAGCGCATCCAGCGCTTCGGCATCGGTGGTGTCCAGCTGTTCGCTATGCACGAAGAAGCTGTCGCCGATATGCAGAACGCGCAGGCCGCTCAGACGAGAAAGCTTTTCGCCGCCCAGCAGCGCATCGACCACTTCCTCTTCTTCATACGGTGGTTCCGCCGGCGCAATATCCAGCTCGTGACGCGGGGTGGTCACGAAACTGCCGAACCACTGCTTGAAGTCTTCCGGCTGGCGAATCATGTCGATCATCATGGTGCGCAGACGTTCGAGTTCATACTCCTCAACCCGGCCCGGATGCTCGCGGCAGGTGAGGTCCGGATCGCTGTAGTGCTCGCCGCCAAGATCGTTCTCCAGCACATAGTCGGCGAAGCTGCTGATCAGGTCGCGACCGTTTGGCCCGCGGAAGCCGACGGAGTAGTTCAGTGCGGTTTCGTGGGTCACGCCATCGTGCGGGAATCCTGGTGGAATATAGAGGATATCGCCCGGCTGCAGATCTTCATCAATGATCGGCGGGAACGGATCGACGTGCAGCAGTGCCGGATGCGGGCAGAACTGACGCATCGGCAGCTTATCGCCCACGCGCCAGCGGCGGCTGCCCATGCCCTGAATAATAAAGACGTCATACTGATCGATATGCGGGCCGACGCCGCCGCCGGGGACGGAGAAGGAGATCATCAGGTCGTCCAGACGCCAGTCCGGCAGTACGCGGAACGGGCGCACCAGCTCGGCGGCGGGCATATGCCAGTGGTTTACCGCCTGGGCCAGCAGCGACCAGCCGGTTTCGCCCAGCCCGTCAAAATGTTCAAAAGGACCATTGCTGGCCTGCCATTTGCCGTTGGTCAGGCTGACCAGTCGGCTGTCGACTTCCGGCTCCATGGCTAATCCGGCCAGCTCGTCCGGGGTAATCGGGTCGACGAAGTCCGGAAACGCGTTTTTTAATACCACCGGCTGTTTTTGCCAGTACTTCTCTAAAAACTCGGGCCAGTTAATGTTGAGTTGATAAGCCATCGATTATTACCAGTAAGAAGAAACGGGCCTGATTATAGAAACGGGGGCCAGGTGGGCGCTTTGTCGTGGGTCAAGAGTGGTGCTTAATTCACCATCGGCGCGATAATGGCGTTGGGTAAGAGAGAAAAATCACATTTTTGCCAAAAAACGATCTTAGCGTAAACGGCGCTGCAGGCCGCATGAACACTGGGATGGCGCCTTGAATGGTAAGAAGATGAATAAGCGAAAAGTTCAAATAATGAGCGGTCGATAAGATTTTTCTATTTTAACGCTTGCTACTTCCGGCGAACTCCCTATAATGCGCTCCCACTGACACGGCAGATGTGAATCACTTCACACAAACAGCCAGTTCGGTTGAAGAGAAAAATCCTGAAATTCAGGGTTGACTCTGAAAGAGGAAAGCGTAATATACGCCACCTCGCGACAGAGCGCTAAAGCGCGTCGCAA